>DASPQQ010000057.1:0-3479 GCA_035624885.1 Bryobacteraceae bacterium
GCCAGCTGGCCGTGGCGCGCATGCCGGGCATCAGCCGGCCGGCCGGATTGCGCACATCCACTTCGACCGGCAGTACGTGCGTTTTCGGATCGAGCGCGCCCGCGCTGCGCGTGACCGTGCCGTGGAACGCGCTGCCGGGATAGGCGGGCACCCGGAAGGTGACATCGCCGCGCGGAATGCTGCCCGCGTCTTCTTCCGGCACGGAGACGACGAGGCGCAGGCGGCTCGATTGCGCGAGGTCGAAGAGCACGCCATCGTGCGGGCCGGCCAGTTCGCCGGGATGCACATAGCGCGCCGTGATCACGCCGGCAAACGGCGCGCGGATTTCCCCCACGCCGGAGACCGTGGCGAGAAGCTCGCCTTCCGCCACGCGCGAACCGCGATCGACCAGGACCTTCTCCACGATGCCTTCAGCCGTGGCGCGAAGAGCGGCCTGCTGAAAGGCCAGAAGCTCGCCAGGCAGTTCGATCTTCTTTTCGACCGGCATCGAGACCACCGCGACCGCATCGACCACCTGCTGGGCGTGGAGAGCCGCGGCGCAAAGGAAGACGAGCCAGCGCCTCATTTTCCGGCCGCTCCGAAGCCGCCGCCGCCCGGTGTTTCGACGCGCAGCGTTTCGCCGCGCGCAATCTGGAAACGCGTCTTGCCGGCGAGTTGTTTCTTTCCTGCCGAGGCGCGCCCCGGTAGACCGGCGCTGCCGCCCGCAAGGCCGTAAGGGCCGCGCGTGCGGCGGTCGGAGAGGAGGGTCACTTCGGCCGGCTCGAGGAATTCCATCTCGCGCACGATGCCATCGCCTCCCGCATACTTCCCTGCCCCGCCCGAACCGCCGCGAATCCGGTAGCCGCGCACACGCACGGGATAATCCTGCTCGAAGGCTTCGATGGGCGTGTTCCAGCTGTTGGTCATGTGGGTGTGGACGGCGGAGCGGCCGGGGCCATGCGAAGACGCGCCCATGCCGCCGGCAATCGTCTCGTACCAGGCGAAGGGGCGGTTGCGCGCCGTGTCCCAGCCGCCGAAGCTGACGTTGCTCATGGTTCCCGCGCTGGCCGCGGGGATGCGATCCGGCAGCGCCTGGGCGAGCGCGCCGAGCACCACGTCCGTGATGCGCTGCGACGTTTCCACGTTGCCTGCCGCCATGGCCGCGGGAGGGCCGGCATTGACCACGCTGTGCGGCGGCGCGATGACGCGAATGGGACGCAGCAGGCCGTCGTTATAGGGCGCCTGCGCATCCATGAGGCAGCGGAAGCAGTACATGGTGGCCGACAGCGCAACCGCGTAGTTCGCATTCACCGGACCGGCAGCCTGCGGACCCGAACCGGTGAAATCCACCTCGGCTTCTTCGCCGCGAATGCGGATGGTGACGGCGATGCGGACGGGCTCGTCGGTCACGCCGTCGCTGTCGAGAAAATCCTCGAACGAGTAAGCGCCATCCGGGATGCCGCGCAGCATGGCGCGCGCGAGGCGTTCGGTGTAATTCAGCAATGCCGTCGCGCTGCGGCGGACGCGCGGCAGACCGTAGCGCGCGGTGATCTCGCGCAGCCGGGCTTCCCCGCGCCGCGCCGACATCACCTGGGCCAGAAGATCGCCTTCGCGCTCGGCCGGCGTGCGCACGTTGGCGAGAATCAGGCGCATCACATCGGGCTGGATTTTTCCCGCGCGCATCAGCAACACCGGCGGGATGCGCAGTCCTTCCTGATAGATCTCGCGCGCGAGCGGCATCGAGCCCGGGCTCATGCCGCCGACATCGGAATGGTGCGCGCGGCTCGCGAGATGGTAATCGGGTCTGGTGCGCTTCGTGAGAAACACGCCGGAGACGGCGGTGATATCGGGAAGGTGCGTGCCGCCCGCGAAAGGATCGTTGACGATCGCGACATCGCCCGGCGCGAGGCGGAAGCGATCGAGCACATGGCGCACGGAAAGCGGCATGGCGCCGAGATGCACCGGCATGTGATCGCCCATGGCGATGGTTTCACCGCGCGCGCCGTAAACGGCGCAGGAATAGTCGCGGCGCTCCTTGATGTTGGCGCTGAAGGCGGTCTTGCGCAGCACCGTGCCCATTTCGTCGGCGATGGAGATGAAGAGATTGCGGAAGACTTCGAGGTCGGCGGTTTTCACTGGGCCTTCCCGGGGGCGGCATCGGCTTCGCCGCTGCACTTTGCGACTTCGATCAGAAACGCCGCCGCGGGTGTCCACTGGTTGCCATCGCGCTTTTCGAGCTGCCACGATTTTTCGTCTTTGGCGGGCTCGAGCCGCCAGGAGGTGTCCGCCGCCGGGGTCTTGATGCGCGGGAGCTGTTGGGTCGTGGAGCGCATCGTCCAGCTTTCGCCGCCGGTCTGGCTCTCGTACGAAACATAACGTCCGGAACTCGAGGTGTTTCCCGCATCGATCACGAGTTCGCCGTGTTGTGCGTTATCGAACGAAAAGACCTGGACCGAACCCGGCCCGCCGTCATCGCTCACCGGGCGCTGCCGCCAGGAGAAGCCGCCGTCGGTGGTCACCAGAAAAAACGGATCGCGCGCCAGAGGATACTGGGTTTCGCCCGCTGCCCAGGCGTGCTGCGCATCGAGAACCTGGAGCTGATCGATCGCGCTGCCGCGGATGCGCGCCACCGGTTCCTTCCACGTGGCGCCCGCATCGTCGCTCGAAAGAAGCACCGAATAAAGCGTGGCGGAACTGGAGTGCAGGTTGCCCGAAATCAGGATCTTGCGCGCGCTGGCCGCGACCGCCGAGAGTTCCAGATAGATGGCGCACGGCTCGGATTCCGAGCAGTACATGCCGGCAAACTGCATGTCGTCATCGGGGCAAGTGTAAGCGACGCGCATGGCTTCGCCGGTGTTGGTGAGGATTTGGGGTTCGGCGGCCACCGCGAGCAGCGCGAAGCTCAGAAACAGCGGAATGGCGCAGGCACGGAACACGCCGCTATTTTACTGTGTGCGGAAAAAGAATGCGGGCGCTGCTCTGGAAAAAAGAATGCGGGCGCATCCTGGAGTGAAGGGGTGAACGCGCCCGCTGTCGTAACGGGGATTGACTAACAGACGACGCCCTTTGGCGCGATGTTACCGGGCGCCATAAAAAAAATCTCAACTCTCGAACATGCCCTCGAAAAGCACAGTGCTCAGGTAGCGCTCGCCGGAATCGGGCAGAATCACGACAATTGTCTTTCCGCGGAACTGCTCTTCCTTCGCGAGCCGGACCGCCGCCGTGACCGCCGCGCCGCACGAGATCCCGGAGAGCAGCCCTTCCTCGCGCGCGAGGCGCCGCGCCATCTCGATCGATTCCTCGTTGGTCACCATTTCGACGCGGTCCACCACGCTCAGATCGAGGTTCTTCGGCACGAAACCGGCGCCGATGCCCTGAATCTTGTGCGGGCCGGGTCTGATCGCCTGGCGCGCCAGCGTCTGGCTGATCACCGGGCTCGCCACCGGCTCGACCGCCACCGAGACGATCTTCCTGCCCTTCTCGTGCTTGATGTAGCGTGA
>DASPQQ010000058.1:0-3103 GCA_035624885.1 Bryobacteraceae bacterium
AACGTCGCCTGGCAAATGAAGAAGCGTGTGGAGGAGATCGAGCCGGAGCTGGCGGAACTGATCGACGCGACGCCGCCCTGGATCGAAGATCCATTAAAGAGATGACGGAAGACCCCTTAAAGCGATGACGCGGATTGTGGCATTCCTGGCCACGATCGCTGCGCCGGTCTGCTTCGGCGCAGAGGCGGTGCGGCTCGCGCAGGATCCGCTGATCACGCAGCAGATGTCGAAGACGCTCGGGGACAACATCAACGGGCCAACGGTGATCCGGGTGCCTCAGTGGATCGAACATCCGCTGGGGCGTTACTACCTTTACTTCGCGCATCACAAGGGCGATCACATCCGGCTGGCGTATGCCGATGCGCCGGGCGGTCCATGGAAAATTTATGAGCCGGGCGTGCTGAACGTGAAGGACACGGAGTTTTATCGTCCGCAGCCAGATCCGCCGACGAGTCCGGACACGCTTTATACGCATGTGGCATCGCCCGAGATTTATGTGGACGACGGGCACCGCCAGCTTGTGATGTACGTGCATGGGTGGTATACGGCGGGCAAACGATGGCCGGACGATCCGCAGGAAGCCCTGAACTTCGTGCGCGAGCACGGCTATGCGCAGTTCACGCAGACTACGGTTTCGAAGGACGGGATTCATTTCGAGCCGAAGCCGGGGATAACGGCGAAGACTTCGTATCAGCGGATTTTCCGCTGGCATGGGATGTACTACGGCATGGGGCGGCTGGGAGTGCTGGGACGAGCGGACGATCCGCTGAAGCCATTCGAACCGGGACCGAATCCGTTTGCCGGGACCGGGTATCGCGGGCGCGTGCGGCACGTGGGGCTGGTGCTGCGCGGCGATACGCTGTACGTTTTCTTTTCCGCGATTGGCGATGCTCCGGAACGGATTCTGCTTTCGACGATCGCGCTGACGGACGACTGGAAGGACTGGAAGGCTTCGAGGGCGCAGGAGGTGATTGCGCCGAAGGAAAAATACGATTGCGTGGATCTGCCGAAAGTGGCGTCGAAGGCGGGGGAATCGGAGGGTCCGGAGAACGCGCTGCGCGATCCGTTCGTGTTTGAAGAGGGCGGGAAGTCGATTCTGTTTTATTCGTATTGCGGCGAGCAGGGGCTGGCGGCGGCGGATGTCACGAGTTTCCTGCCAGCTGCTTCGCGATAGAGGTGAAGACCGTGGCGAAGGTCGCGATGGCTTTCGGGTCGATGGCTTCGGGGCCGCGATCGAGCTGGTTGTGGAAGAGCGCGCTCGCGCCGATGATCGACAGGTAGCGGCCTCCACCTTTGTGGACGACACCCGCTTCGCCGCCGGGTACGCGGCCGCGCGGGACTCGGCGATCGACCGTCAGGCCGGCTTCGGTCATGCTTCCGGCTTCGAGTTTCTCCATGTCGTCATCCGAAGCCTGGACGGTGTTGCCGGGTGACTGCGCGGCTCCGACGTTGGCGCCGAAATGGATCCAGGCGTGGGCCTGTTTGACGATCCCCGGGCGGCGGGCGACAAAGGCTTCGATGCCGAGATAGCCGACTTCATGGCCGCTCGAGGCGACGAAGAGGATGTCGCGCGCAGGTCTGGAATCGCGCAGATTGCGCATGAGTTCAAGCCAGCAGACGATGCCGCCGCCGCGTTCGGAGGCGCAGGTCCACCAGCCGCTGCGCGGGGTCATGACGATGAGCGCCGGGAGCGCGGGACTGGCTCCGGAGATTTTCGCGGTGACGTTGAAGGCCGTGGTTTGCGTGCGACTGGTTGGCGCGACGAGAGTGGCTTCGGCACCGTCCTTCAGGAATTGCTGGTAATCGCTGGAGACCTGGAGCACGGGCGGGCCGAAGGGACGGAGGAAGTCATCGGCGTTGTTGGGACAGAGGCCGGGGCGCTGGCCTTTGGTGACCAGAACGATGGCCTTGTGTTTCGACGAGCGGCGGGCTTCGCCGATGGGGCCCGAATCGGCGTTGTTCGGAGCGGCTTCACCGACGCCGATCGGTGCGTCGCTGCCGAGCGCGCCGAGACGGCCGGTAATGCCTTTGGGATCGGTCCAGGCGCAGTCGAAGAGGGGAAGGCCTTCGAGATAGCGCGTGCCGATGGTGATGCCGGAGCCGAGGGGATCGACGCGGTTGATGGACCACGGCTCGCGTATCGGATCGAGGCCGATGCGTTTGACCTGATCGAAGAGCCAGTCGCCGGAGGCGTTATCGACCGCGGTGCCGGTGCGGTGATCGCCCTGGGATTCGAATTCGCGGATGAGCGCGGCGGCGCGATCGGGATTCGATTGGGCTTTCGCCTGAACGGCGGCCTGGGCGGCGATCAGGAACAGCTCGCGGCGCGTCATTTATGTAAATTCGAGTTTATATTTTGTCGAAGCCAGATTGTAGAGGCGCCGCCAGAGGAGGCGGTTGATGGTGACGACGAGGGCGCTGATGGCGATGGTGGCGCCGAGAAGGACGGGGAAGTTGGCCGCGTCGGTGGCGCGGCTGATGACGGCGCCGAGTCCGGTGAGCGACCAGGTCTGGCCGCGGAAGCGGAAATATTCGGCGATGATGCTGGCGTTCCAGGCGCCGCCGGACGCAGTGACGAAGCCGGTGACGAGGTGCGGGAAGATCGCCGGGAGCAGAAGTTCGCGCCAGCGCTGGACGCGGCTGAACTGGAAGACATCGCAGACTTCCTTCAATTCGGAGGGAATGGCCATGGCTCCGGCGATCACGTTGAACAGGATGTACCACTGGGTGCCGAGGAGCAGAAGGACGATCGAGGCGATGCCCATGCCTCCGCCGATGCGGATGAGGAGAAGCAGAACGATGGGGAACAGCGCGGGCGCGGGAACGGACGCGGCGACCTGGGCGATGGGCTGGGCGATAGCGGCGAGGCGCGGCTTGAGACCGATGTAGACGCCGACGGGGATGGTCCAGAGCGCGGCGAGGAGGAGCGTGAGTTCGACGCGAAGGAAGGTGGCGCCGGCTCCGACGAGGATGTCTTTGAGTTCGGAGCGGGAGACGGCGGTGAGCATGCGGCCCATCTGTGTGAGCGCGAACAGGAACGCGGCGAGCACGAGCGCGATGAGCGCGCGTTCGAGCCAGACGGCAAGGGGCTTCGGCGGAGCCG
>DASPQQ010000059.1:0-8876 GCA_035624885.1 Bryobacteraceae bacterium
TATGGGTGCCGTCCAACTTCTCCCGGATGACGATAAAACGATGAGGCTGGCCGTCCTGCTCAGGCTCCTTCAGCGAGATCTGGCCGTTGCCGGCGTGTGTGACGATCCAGGCGGGGAAGCGATCGTGATAGTAGTCGAGCACCTTCGCCGCGGAGTCCGTGGTGATCAGTTCCCCGCCGGCGACGGCGAAGTCCTTGTCATCGCGGCCATCGTCCGAAGTCCATTCGAACTCGGCCGCGCCGCCGGGTTTGAATTCGCGCGCGCCCGGATAACGCGGGATATCCACGGAATCGAGGCCAGCGTGCTTGTGCGAGCGGATGGTGAGGTTTCCCTCCGGCGTATTGATCGAGACGTGCTCGCCGTCGGCCGTGCGGACAGAATCGACCCGCAAATCGCGGGTGATCGTGATGCCGGCAACCAGGGCCACGCAGGCGAGGACTGCGGCGGCGATCAGAAATCCCGTCAGAATGCCGCCGCGTTCAGATCTGGAAAGGTGCATCCGGACCTCCAAAGAACTCTTACGCATCTGATTGTGACATCGTTCGGCAACTAAGATAGGTCATGGCGGAAATCACGGTCTTGATTCTGGGCGAACCGGGCCCGGCGATTCTGCGGCGGCTGTCGGAAGGTCTTGGACCCGAGGTCCGGATCCGCGCTGCCAAAACAGCCGATGCGCTGATGGCGGATGCCGCCGCGGCGCAGATCCTTTTTGCGTGGATCGGCGCGCGCGAGGAAGCGCGCAAGCTGATGGCCGCGGCGCCTCGTCTCGCCTGGGTCCACGCCCGCTACGCCGGCCTCGACCGCTTTCTTTTCCCCGAGCTCGTCGAGAGCCCGATCCCGGTAACCAACGGCAGCGGCGTTTTCAGCCAGTCGCTTGGCGAGTTTGTGATCCTGGGCGTCCTGTATTTCGCCAAGTTCGTGCCGCGCATGCTGCGGTCAAAGGCGGAAAAGCACTGGGACAACTTCGAGGTTTACGAGATCGGCCGGCAGACCATCGGCATCGTCGGCCACGGCGATATCGGGCGCGCCGCGGCGTGGCGGGCGAAGGCGCTCGGCATGCGCGTGCTCGCGCTGCGCCGCGATCCTTCGCCGCGTGCGGGCGATGAGCATGTCGATCGCGTCTACGCGACGAAGGACCTTCTCGAAATGCTGCCGGAATGCGACTACGTTGCCGTGGCCGCTCCGCTCACGCCCGGGACGAAGCATCTGATCGGCAGGCGTGAATTTGCCGCCATGAAGCGCGACGCCGTGATCCTGAACGTCGGGCGCGGCCCTGTGATCGATGAAGCCGCCATGATTGACGCGCTCCAGTCCGGCCAGATTCGCGGCGCCGCGCTCGATGTGTTTGAAGTCGAGCCGCTGCCGCAGGCGAGTCCACTCTGGACCATGGAGAACGTGCTGATTTCGCCGCACTGCTCCGATCACACGAAGGACTGGCTGGCGGACGCAGCCGACTTCTTTGTCGAACAGTTCCAGCGCTGGCGCGAAGGCAAACCGCTGAAGAACGTCGTCGACAAGCGCGCCGGCTACTAAGGGAGCCGCTCGATGCGGATCGAGCTGTTTTCTTCCCAGGCGGCGAGCGCCGAACCATCCGGCAACCCCGCGACCGCGGGAAATCCGCCGTCATCGGCGAGTTTCACCGCGGTCTTCGTGCCGGGCGCGAGCAGCCGGATCCCCTTGAGGCTGGACCAGATCACATAAACGCCTTTCGAGCTGGCGGCGATCGCAACGTCCTTGCCCTCACCCAATCCGACTTCCTTGTCGCCCGGACGATCCAGAAAAATCTCCGATTCACGGCGCCACGCCGTGATGAGCTTGCCCTGATCGAAAGCCATGCCGCCCCCGTCCATCGGGCAGGCGTTGAGTTTCCAGGTTCCTTCGCCGAGCTTCCGCGCAGCGCCGAAATGTTCGCCGTCTTTCGATTCCGCGAGATAGAAATCGCGCGAGCCATCGAGCACGTTGCGCCACATCACGTGGATCACGCCCTGCTCATCGAGTGCGATGGAAGGATCGCAGCACTGGCAGATAGTACCGTCGGGCGAAGCGTAAATGCGCACATTCTTCGACCACGTACGGCCTCCGTCGATAGAGCGCGCGCCATAGAGTTCGGTGCCCTTTCCGCGGTGATCGAGCCATGCGGCGAAGAGATTGCCTTTGGCATCGGCCGCGATGGCATGCAGACCTTCTTCCGCTGCGGCGGGCACATCGTTGATGGTCCCTGTACGCGTCCAGGTTTTGCCATTGTCAGTGGAGCGCCAGACCGTCAGCTCCCCTTTTTCCGGCAGCCCATGCGCGTGCTCGGCGTGAGACGGTTCCCTCGCAACCACGGCCGTGATGAGAAGCGCATCGGAAAGGATGGTCACGCGGGGTCCGCGATGCCGGCCGAGAGCCAGCGCACCCATATCGGCAACCTTCACTGGAGCGGTGAACGTCCGGCCTTCGTCGGCTGAAGATCGGAACCAGATGGCGGATCCCGAGCCGTACGCGAGGGCCACTTTGCCATGACCCACCGCGAGTTGCGGCTGGCGCAATTCATCCGTTCCGCCCGGCTTCAGCTCCGCCGCATGCAGGCTTATGACGACGAGAAAAGGCAATAAATATCGCATCTTACCCACCCTGGGGAAGCTTAACAGCGGAATCCCGGCCCCAGGGCTCAGTGCGACAATTTACCGCATTTCAAACCGATGACCCGGGTCCCTATACTCGGCACGGATGCTACGAATTTCCTCTTTACTTCTTCTTTGTGCTACTGCTCTGACTGCTCAGCAGACGATCAACAACGCCAGCCTTGGCGGACGCGTGACAGACCCTTCGGGCGCCATCGTGCAGGGTGCGGACGTCGCGGCCCGGCAGGTTGAGACCAACATCACCTCTTCGCAGAAGACAAACGAGGAAGGGCGTTTCCTGTTTCCCTACCTGCAGATTGGCGACTACGAGATCACGGTCAGGAAAGAGGGCTTTCAGACCCTGACTCGCAAGGCCACACTGACCGTCGGGGCGGATTTCGACTTATCGTTCGCACTGGTAATCGGTCAGACCGCCGCGAGTGTCGATGTCACCGGTGAAGCGCCGCTGATTGAAAACGCGCGCACGCAGGTGGCTTCGACGCTGTCGCTCGGCGAAGTGAAGGAACTCCCCCTGAGCGGGCGCAATTACTTTGACGTGGCGCTCTTCGCCCCGGGAGTCTCGCCGACCAACACCGCCGCGAATCAGCTTTTCGCCGAGACTTCGGCGATGCCGGGCCAGGGCATCTCGGTCAGCAGCCAGCGCAATTTTTCCAACAGCTTCATCGTTGACGGCGTGAGCGCCAACGACGATGCCGCTGGCGTAGCCGGCACTTACGTCGGTCTGGACGTGGTCGAGGAGGTCCAGATGGTGACTTCCGGCGGGCAGGCCGAACTGGGCCGCGCCCTCGGCGGCTACATGAATGTGGTTACAAAGAGCGGAGGCAACAATCTGCATGGCGATGTCTACGGTTACTTCCGCAACAGCGCGTTCAATGCGGCCAATCCCCTGAATAACCAGGTGCTGCCGCTGACCCAGGCGCAGTACGGCGCCAGTATCTCCGGTCCCATCAAGCGCGACCGCACGTTCTATTTCGCCAACTTCGAAGGGCGCGATCTGAATCAGTCAGGCCTTACGACAATCAGCACTGCCAACGTCGCGGCCATCAACGCTCGTCTTGTGGCGGTCGGTTACCCGGGGCCGCTGACCTCGACCGGCGAGTACCGCAATCCGGTTCACATGGACAACTTCTTCGCCAAGGTCGACCATCACTTCAGCGACGCCGATCAGTTCAGCGCGCGCTACAGCCTCTATCACGTGGACAGCATCAACTCGCGTGGCGCGGGCGGTCTCAGCGCGCCCACGGCATCCGCCAATCTGTTCGATACCGACCAGACCATCGCGGCCAGCAACATTTACACGATCAACCCGCACGTCGTCAATGTGACCAGGGCGCAATTCACCAACAGCAACCTCTCTGCGCCGCCTTCCGATACCATCGGGCCGGCTGTCAGCATCTCGGGCGTTGCCAGCTTCGGCACGCTTTCGGGATCGCCGACCGCGCGAGTCAACCAGATGTATGAAGGCACCGACAGCATCTCCCTGCAGCATGGCGCGAATTCCTTCAAGGCCGGTTTCGATTTCCTCTATAACAACGACACCATCACGTTCCCTCGCAGTTACCGCGGCAGTTACTCGTTCTCCTCGCTCGCCAACTTCCTGAGCGGAACTTACAACAGCTCCGGCTTTACCCAGACCTTCGGTGTGTCGCAGGTCCATCAGACCAATCCGAATACCGGCTTCTATGCCCAGGATGAATACCGTGTCAGCCCCAGACTCACTTTGAATATCGGCGTCCGCGACGACACCGAGTGGCTGCGCACGATCAATACACAGAACAATGTTTCGCCGCGCGGGGGCTTCGCCTGGTCGCCCTTCGCATCGCACAAGACCGTGATCCGCGGCGGCTATGGCATGTTCTACGATCGAATCCCGCTGCGGCCGCTGGCCAATGCTCTGCTCTCCGCGGGCAACACGGCGGTGGTGGGCAATCTGCAGCAGATCAGCATCAGCCTCACGCCTGGCCAGGCGGGCGCGCCCGTGTTCCCGAATATCCTGAACACTCTCGCGATTCCGGCCGGCATCTTCTTCAACCTTTCCACGATGGCGCCCAATATCAAGAGCGCTTACTCCGATCAGGGCAGCTTCGAGATCGAACAGCAGGTGGGAAAGAGCGGGACGCTCTCCGTGGGCTACCAGCATGTGCGCGGGATCCATCTGATCGCTTCGGTGAACCAGAACGTGCCGACCTGCACCGCGGCCGGCACCAACGATGGCTGCCGTCCAAATCTGACGGTCGGAAATATCAGCCAATACTCCTCGGCTGCCGACTCGCATTATGACGGGGCGCACATCCAGTTCGTCGAGCGGCCGGTATCCTGGGGTAACTACCGCGTCTCTTACACTTACTCGAAGGCTCTCGACGACGTCAGCGAGTTCTTCTTCAGCGCGCCCATGAACAACTACAACATCTGGCAGGATTACGCCCGCTCGGATGACGACCAGCGCAGCCGCCTCGCCTTCGAAGGCACGGCCCATACGCCTCTATCCGGCGGCTCCACGGCCGCGGAGAAGATTCTCCATGGCTGGCAGTTCACCACGTCCTTCACCGGTTATTCGCCGCTCCCGTTCAACATCACCACCGGCGCCAACACAGTGCAGGGCACCGGCGCGAGACCCACTGTTGGCGGTGTCTACATCGGGCGCAACCTCGGTGAGGGGCACGCTCTGCTGAACCTCGGATTCCGTCTGAGCCGCACTTTCGAGCTGACGGAAAAGATGCGTCTCCAGGCTCTCGCCGAGATGTTCAACGCACTCAACCACGTCAACGTGGTGACGGTCAACGGCGTGTTCGGAACGGGAACGTATCCGACCAATCCGTCTCCGACGTTCGGTCAGATCACGGCGGTGAACGATCCGCGCAGCGGGCAGTTCGCTCTGCGGCTGAGCTTCTGAAAAAGGGGCAGGCAGCAATGGGGCCGCGGGAATCGACGCGGCCTGATCCTGTTCAGGAGCCGCTTCCGCGAGCGATTCGCGTCGTTCATCGTGGCCGGCGACGGCCGTTAGTGAGGGGAACGGCCGAGCAGATCGACTGTCCGGGCCGCCTCTTCGACCGCTCTCGCCACCACCGAACGCAGTTTGCCGTCTTCGAGCGCGAGCAGGCCCGCGATGGTCGATCCGCCCGGCGTCGTGACGTCGTCCTTGAGAGCCGCGGGATGGCGGCCGGTTTCGAGTACCATCTTTGCGGAGCCGAGCATCGTCTGCGCCGCGATCTGCAGAGCCAGATCCCGCTTCACGCCGAGCCGCACGCCGGCATCGGAGAGCGCTTCGAGAATCATGTACATGTATGCCGGGCCGCAGCCGCTCAGCGCGGTGATGGCGTTCAGGAGTTTCTCTTCGACGGCTTCGCACCGTCCCACGGCTTTGAAGATGCGCTCGGCCGCGGCCAGGTGATCGTGCGTGGCCGTCGCGCCGGGGCAGATGACCGTCATGCCCTCGCCGATGATGCTGGGCGTGTTCGGCAGAGACCGCACCCAGGGGTTATCGATCAGCGTCTGCAGCCGCGCCGTGGTGACGCCGGCCAGGATGGAAATCAGCAGGGTATCGGGCTGCAGCCCCGACTCCCTGAGATACGCGGCAACTTCATCGATCTGCGCGGGCTTGCAGCAGACGAGCAGGATGGCGGCCTCCGGCAATCGGGCGTGATAATCGTGCCAGGCCGCCACGCCGAGATCATGCGCCACTTTCTCGCAGGTTGCCCGGCTCTTCTCGCCGGCCCAGAGTTGCGGCTGCTCGACGAGTCCCGCGTTGAGCAGCCCTTTCATGAGAGTGCGGCCCATCACGCCCGCGCCAATGACGCCGAGCGTGCGTCCGGAAGGAAGGAGGGTGGTCACTTCTTGCCGGAAGCCTTCGCGACCTTGTGGAGGACCATGTCGCCTTCATAGACGGTGGCCGTGATCTGATCGCCGGTTTTCAGGGTCTTCAGGACGTCGGGATTGTCGACTTTATAATCCATCACCATCGAATCCATCCAGCCCTCGACCTTCTCGTTGTTGACCTTCAGGGTGCCGGCGGCGACGTCCACGCCTTCCACCTTGCCCTTCATGGTCATCGGCTTCTTGTTCTGGGCGAGACCCGCCTGGACAAGGCAGATGACGGCCATAGCCACGATGGCGGCGATTCTTTTGAAAGTTGTCATGCCACTGATTTTATATGATTTAGTTAAACGGAGCTATGCGAGTCTGCGTTACTGATACACCGGCCATCGATGCCGTACCCGACCTGAGGTCCGCGGGTGACCGCGCGCCCGATCTGGCGCGCCCCTGGGTGGTGCGGATGCGCTACGGGATGCTGGCGGCGCAGCTCGCGCTGCTGGTATTTCTTGCCGCCGGGCTGCGCATGGATCTTCCGCTCGCGTGGCTGGCCGCGCCGCTCGCCGTGACGTTCATCAGCAATCTGTTTCTGCGGCGGCAGTTCCTGCGCAGCCGCAATCCGCGGGCTTTGCTTGGCCAGCTCTTTTGTCTCGATACGATCTGTCTCACTGCCGTTCTCGGCCTGACCGGCGGCCCGATGAACCCGTTCAGCCTGCTCTACCTCGTGCAGATCATGCTCTCCGCGATGATTCTGAGCAAGACATGGACCTGGGCGCTCGGCCTGCTCTCCACGTTTTCCTTCGGGCTGCTGTTCTGGTTCAACCGGCCCGTTCCCGCGTTTTCGCCGCACCATGAAGAGAACGGCTTCAGCCTGCATCTGGCGGGCATGTGGATCGCGTTCGCCATCGCGGCCGCGCTGATTACCTTCTTCATCGGAAAAGTGGCGGAGTCGGTGCGGGATCACGAGCGCGAAGCCCTGAATCTGCGGGACCGGCTGGCGAAGAGTGAACGCCTCGCTTCGCTCGTGACGCTCGCCGCCGGCGCGGCGCATGAACTGGGAACGCCGCTCGGCACCATCGCGGTTGCCGCGCGCGAACTCGAGCGCATGGCCGCGCAGACGAATGCCGAGGATTTCCTCGAAGACGCGAAACTGATTCGCGCGGAAGTGACGCGCTGCCGCACCATCCTGGAACGCATGAGCACGGAGGGCGCGGAAACGCCCGGCGAGGCGCTCGAGCCCGTGGAGCTTCGCCAGGTGCTCGCCGATGTGGCGGCGCGCTTCGCGCGCTATCCGGAACTGCAGATTCCCAGTGCCGCGATCGACGCACGCGCCGTGCTGCCGCGCCAGGCAACGGTGCAGGCGGTCTCCGCGCTGGTGAAGAACGCGCTCGACGCCAACCCGAACCGCAAGCCGGTCACCCTGAAAGCCGAAGTGGCCGATGGCCATGTCCGGTTTGTGGTGGAAGACCAGGGCGCAGGCATGCCGCCGGAAGTGCTGAAGCATATTGCGGAGCCGTTTTTCACCACCAAACAGCCAGGCGCCGGCATGGGGCTCGGAACATTTCTGGTGCGCATGTTCGCCGAACATCTGAACGGCCGGCTGTCATTCGATTCGACGGTGGGAAAAGGCAGCACGGCCGTTCTCGAACTGCCTGCCATCGCTGGACCCGCCTGAGCGGAAGATGCAGCCCGCTGAAGAATCGATCGTTCTGATCATCGACGACGACGAGGTGTTCCGCGGCCGTCTCGCACGCGCCTTTCGCGGCCGCGGATGGACAGCCGTGGAAGCCGGCGACGCCGATCAGGCTCTGATGCAGCTCGCCGAGCACAGTCCGGATCTCGTGCTGGTGGATCTGCGGATGCCGGGCCGCGAAGGGCTGGATCTGATTCCGGATCTGCGGGCGCGCGATGCGGATGCGGTGATCATCGTCCTGACCGGATTCGGCAGCATCGCGACGACGCTTGCCGCAACGCGGCTCGGCGCCGATCATTACCTGAGTAAACCAGCGGACGTGGATCAGATTCTGAGCACATACGAGACGCTGATCAGCGGCAAGCACGAAATGGAGACGGTGCCTTCGAGCGTGCCGTCTCTCGCGCGCGTCGAATGGGAGCACATCAATCGCGTGCTGGCGGATTGCCACGGGAACATCTCGCAGGCCGCGCGACTGCTCGGCATTCACCGGCGGTCTTTGCAGCGGAAGCTCTCGAAGTATCCGCCGGGCCAGTAGCCAGACTCTGTACCTGCGGCTTTAGCCGCGGCTTGTTGGTTTGCAAACGTCCGGCCGCGCCTGAAGCGTCTGTGTGAGAACTCCGGTTCACGGGTATTCGGCTGCGAGCGTGGTCCGGAAAATCCGGTACAGACAACCTTTTTCGCGCCGTCCTGGCTCTCACGCAGAAGTTTTGTAACGCGAAAAAGGAGTCTGTCCCGGTTTTCCT
>DASPQQ010000060.1:0-3759 GCA_035624885.1 Bryobacteraceae bacterium
GTTGCATCAGCTCCCTGAGATTCCGGCTCGCGAGCACTTCGCGGCAGCACTCGCGAAAGTCCTCGAGCGGAAACAGCTTGTCCGAAGGGCTCGACCGCGTGAAGTTGATCGCATCCGCGGCCGGCGCGCCCGGAGGCAGCGCCACGGAGCGTGTCAGCACCCGGGCCCAGTCGAGCGGCGCCTGTGCCCGTCCGCCCGCGGGTCCGCAGACGTAACTGCCGCGCCCCACTTCGCCGCGAATGAGTCCCTCGGCTTCGAGGACCTCATAAGCTGCCGAAACAGTGGTGCGGTTCAGTCCAAGTTGGCCAGCCAATTCGCGCGTCGGCGGCAGACGGTCGCCCGGCTGCAACTGGCCGCCTTCGATCAGTCCGTGCAGATATGAGCCCAGCTGCCGATAGATCGGCTGCCCGGACTCATAATCGAAACTCGGCCGGATGTCCATGCAGGTTCCACTATAGCATCCAATTTGGACTGGCGCATGTGGCTTTGCCCAGCAAATTGGCTGATCAGAGGCATAAATGGGCAGCGGAGGCTTTTGCCCAGGAAAGCGGCCTTTGCTGCGTTGCTTATTTACGGCTTGCTGCCGATGAATATTCGCAGCGGGGCATTTCCGCTGAATGACGTATTAAATCGGATCATCGGTGGCTGTAGCTGATCGAATGGCCATGGCCCCGATGCGATTCCAAACGAGCGAAGCGCGGCAGTGAACGCATCCGCGGCGCGCCTGACATCGGGACCGGCATCGCTCCTGGTTCCGATCAATATACCTCGGACTGCTCCGCCTCCTCCGCCAGCTTGTCCGCTCAGGACGGTCCATCCGGCGCGCCTCATGCAATCGAGAAGTATGCCACTGATTATCTGGATTTCAGGCGAATCTCCCCACGTCATCACATCAACGATGGTTCCCGGAGTCGCAGACAGTTGGCTCACAAGAGCAGTTTGTTGTGCTGCGCTGAGAGTTCGATCTGCGAGACGGGCCTCAAGTTGCAGGCGCGCCAAGCGCTCCTGTTCGGCGGTCGCATTGGCGCGGGCGGCATCCCGCTGCGCCTCGGCGATGCGTGCGTCAGCAGTCTTGACCTGCGCCACCGCTTCATCAGAGCGTGCCATGGCAGAGACAACTTGTGCCTCGGCAGCCTTGGTTCGAGCATCCGATTCCGCAATTTTGCTCTCAAAGCCTTTTGCGGTGGCAGTCGCCTCTGCCGCTCCCCGCTGCGCCTCGGAGATTCTCAAATCCTGCGCCTTTGATAGGGCTTCATTCAACTCGTCCTTTCGGTTGCCCGCGATTATGACGAAGGCAGTAAACAGGAAGCCGAACAGCAAGCTGGCCGCTATTCCCCAGTTAGCCAGCGTTATCGCGTCTGACAACCGGTCAGCAGACTTCCATAGGTCATGGAGGAATGTCATCATATCCGGCCTTCTCAGTGAGGATTATTTCCCTATTTTCTCCGGCGTTGCCACGACTGTTATGGCATTCGTTCTAGGTTACTCGATCAGAAGAAACAAGTGACTGGTCGCCTACCCATCCCAGAACATAGGGGCGATCCCCAGTTCGTAAATCGGACGTGCCAGAACGCTTTTTAGCAGAGTGGAGAGTTTATACGCGCCAGCCAATTTGCTGCGTCCGCCATCCAATGCCCGTCCGATAGAATTACCTCAGGACCAATGAAAATCTGCCGGTTTCTTCTCTTTTTCCTGGCGCTCGCGATCTCCCTCTCCGCCGCGAAAAAGAAAAACGTCGACGACACGAAAACCCAGAAGCTCAGCGAAGCGCCGGAGCCTCCCGCCGTGGCTTCGGGCGATGCCACTCGTCTCGTCTTCCACGTCTCGCCTCTGTCGGCCAAAGGCCTGCTTTCGCAGCAGGCGCGCGACGCTCTCGCCGCCATCTTCAAAGCCAACGGCGGCGCCATCGTCATCCACCTGCGTGCCTTCGTGGCCGGCAGCGGAGACCTGCGCCGCATTCCGCAGATTGTCAGCGATGTTTTCGCGCGACGGCACGCGCCGCTGCCGTCGGTCAGCGTGGTGCAGGTGGGCGCGCTGCCGCTTGAAGGCGCGCAGGTTCTCTTCGAATCGGTTTCGGAAGCGAGAAAGCCGGTCAATCCCTCCGGAGTCTCGTTCACGGCCGCGCAGGATTCGGTGGACCGCATTCCCGCCGGCGCGCTCGCCGTCACCTGTTTTCTGAGCGATCTCGCGAAGGCTTCCGAGATCACGGCGCGCTTCCCTCATGCCGCCGTGGCCGCGGTTCAGACGCAGCGCCTGCCGCCGCGCCCGGTGACGGAGTGCCAGGCTGTCGTGCCCGGGGGCAAAACCGGCCGTTATGCTTTCAGCGGCACGCAGGCTGCTTTCGGATTCGAATCGAGGGATGCGAACCTCGCCTTCGAGCGCATCGGCAGGGAACTGACGGCGGCCGGCCTCACGCTGCCTGACGTCGTGCTCACCAACATCTACGCGCTCACGAAGCCCATCGCCGATATGGCGCTCAAAGCCCGCCCCGCTCCCGGCGAATATTCCACGTTTCCGGTCGAAGGCATTGCCGCTTCAGATGCCAGCTTCGCCGTCGACGTGATCGCGAATTCGTCTCACTGATTTTCCGGCGGCGCTGAGCCTATTGCTGCAGCGCGGAAACTTCGCGGTTGGCGAAATCCAGCCGGTCCGCCAGCGTGCGGATGACGAATTTGTGAAATGCGTAGGCGAGCTGAGGATTATCCTGTTCGAGCTGTTCGAGGGCCTCGGCCGTGAAGCGATAAACCACGGTGGGCCGGTCCACGATCACGGAAGCCCCTCGCGGCCGCGCGCGGTAGAGTCCCATTTCCCCCACGATGGTCTGCTGCACCATGCTGCGGACGCGCACTTCGCGTCCATCGGGCGAGTGGAGGATCACGCTCACGCGGCCCGAATGCACGAGCGCCAGGCTGTCTGCCGGATCGCCCTGCCGGAACAGCGTGTCGCCGGCCTTGTACTCCTGCGTTTCCAGATACGACGCGAAAGCGCGAAACAGTTCCGCGCCTCCCATCTCTCTTGTCAGCCATTCGTCGGCCGAACGCAGGGCTTCTTCGCGTGTTGTGATCTCGTTGAGCAGCTGCTCTTCGCTCCATTCGAGCGCCGCGTCGAGATCGTTGAAGAGCTGCCAGGACCCTGCGCCGCCTGCGAAAAGGCCGCCGGCCCGCATCACCGTTTCCACCTTCGCGGGCACGCTCGAAGCGGCGAGCAGAATGCCCTCGCGCTCGGCGAACTGACTGAGCTTGATCAGGCTCATCACGGCTGAGGAATCGATGCCCAGCACGCCGAGGAAGTCGAGCACCACCACGCCGATCCCTTCCTTCCGGCCTGCCCCGACGATCTCCTTCACGTGCAGCAGCAGGTTGTTGGCGCTGCCGAAGAAGACGAAGCCGTGCAGCCGGAAGATGCGAATCCGGTCGCCATGGCGGATCAGTTCGGCGTTTTGGGCCGGGGAGCGGTCGAGCCGGCTGCTGAAGTTACTGCGGTTGAGTTCGAGCTTCACGAGCCGCACGCGGCTCGAGCTGACCGCGAACGTCACGCAGGCGACCACGATGCCCGCTGCGATGCCCGCGAGAAATCCCAGCCAGATGATCAGCACGAGGATGGCGCACACCTGCGCGAAGTCGGTGGCCTGCATGCGCTTCCAGCCGCTGAGCAGCCAGTCATCCAGCATGACGGCGCCAAGTTGCAGCAGCATGCCGCCGAGAATCGGCACCGGGAGATAACCGAGCAGACCCGTTCCGAACGCCAGCGTGAGCAGGC
>DASPQQ010000061.1:0-6928 GCA_035624885.1 Bryobacteraceae bacterium
ACCGTGAGGCGATCGACGCCTATCGCGACGGCGAAGCGGCCGCGGCCGACAAGGCGATTCTCGAAGACAAGATCGGCATCGCGTGGCACCAGCTCGGCGATGTGAACGCGGCTCTCAAAAGCTACCAGCGCGCCATCAGGCTCGATCCGAAGTATGCCGACGCGATCAACAATGTCGGCACCATTTATTACGGGCAGAAGCGCTACGGCCGCGCCATCCGGGAGTACCGGCGCGCCCTGAAGATCAATCCGGAGGCTGCGGCCATCTGGAGCAACCTCGGCACGGCGCAGTATGCGCGGCGCAAATTCAAAGAGATGTCGGAAGCTTACGCCAAAGCGCTGGAACTCGATCCGAACGTCTTCGATGCGCGCAACGGCCCCGGCACCGAGATGCAGGACCGCGCGGTGGAAGACAAGGCTCGCTACCATTTCGAAATGGCGAAGATTTACGCAAAGGCGGGGAAGAACGAACTGGCCCTGCAATACCTCCGCAAGTCGCTCGAGGAAGGCTTCACCGACAAGGCGAAGATCAACAAGGATCCGGAGTTCGACGCCCTGCGCGAGACCACCGAGTTCAAAGACCTGATGGCTCTGGAGCCGCGTGTCCTCTAGCAGGCTGCTGAAAGACACTGGGACAGACCAAACTGGCACCTTTTTCGCAAGGCCAGGTCACGTGTTTCGAGCGATAGTCCGCGGCGAAAAAGGCTGCCCAGTTCTGTCTGTCCCGTTTTTTCAGCAGCCTGCTGGACGGTTCCTGCTTCTCCTCCTCATAGCCGCCGGGATCGGCTGCAGCAGGAAGACGGATGAGCCGAAGCCGCACTACGCGATCCTGCGCTTCGAGAACCTCTCAGGCAATCCCTCGCTCGACTGGACGGGCCGGGCGGCGAGCGAGATACTCACTGTCAGCCTCGCGGGAGCGCTCGATGGCCCCGTCATCGATGCGCCCGCGATGGAGCGGCGCGCTTCCGCTCTCGGCGCGCGCCCTCCGTCGGCTCCCGGTATTTCCGCCGAACGCGCCGCGGCTCTGCTTGCCGGAGCCACGCGGCTCGTCTCGGGCTACGTGACCTCGGTCGACGGCAAAGTCCGGGTAACCGCTGTTCTCGAGAATCCCGGAACCGGCAAAACGCTGCGGACTTTGAGCGCCGAAGACGCGTCCCCGGCCGCCGCGCTGCGCTCCCTGAGCCGGCAGTTCTCGCCCTCCGCGAAGCCCTATCTGTCTTCTGACGAAAAGGCGATCCGCCTCTACACGACGGCGCTCGATGAGGACCCCGCGCGGATCGATCGCCGTGAAGAAGAGTTGCGCGAGGCGTTGGCGAGCGCTCCGAACTTCGGGCCAGGATGGCTGGCTCTGGTCCAGGCGCAGGTTGCGAAAGGCGACCAGAAAGGCGCGGAGGAGGCCGTGAAAGAGGCAAGGTCGCACCAGCTCGATCCCGTCAGCATCGCAACCCTCGACGAAGAGGACGCTGAACTGCGCGGCGATAAAGCCGCGGTCATTGCCGCCCAGCGCCGGCTGGTGGCGCTGAGCCCCGGCGACACCGCTCTGCTTCGAGGGCTCGCCGAGCGCGAGATGGCGGAGGGACAGTTCGCTCAGGCCGCCGCCGACTGGAAACAGCTTTCCGATGCCCTGCCCGGAGATGCCAGTCTCCTGAACACCCTCGGTTATGCGCGAGCCTATGCCGGCGATTACCAGGGCGCGGTCCAGGCCTTCGATCGCTATGGAGCCCGGCGGCCCGCCGATCCGAATGTCGAGGACTCGAGGGGCGATCTGGCTTATGAGTTCCGCAAGTTCCGGGACGCTGCTTCGCATTACATGCAGGCTTATGCGAAAGACCCGAACTTCCTGCGCGGCGGCGATCTGTATAAGGCCGCGTGGGCGAAGTTCCGCGGCGGCGACAAGGCCGGGGCCGACGCGTCCTTCGCTCAGTTCAAAACCGCGCGCGAAAAGCTTAACGATCCGACCTTCGTTCTGATCGAAGCGGACTGGCTCTATCGAACCGGCCGCCAGCCGCAAGCCATCGCTCTGTTGCGCAAAACGGCCGCCGATCCGGATACCGCGGCGCAGGTGCGATCCATCGCCTTCTCACAGCTCGCGATCTGGGACCTGCTCGCCGGAGACCGGGCGAAGGCCAAAGCCGACGCAGACGCTTCCGGCACGCCTTCCAGCCCGCCGCTGGCCATCACCCATTTCGTGGTGCTGCCCTCGGCTTCGGCGGAGGAGTGGAAGAATCGCGCCTCTCACATGCTCCCCGGGATCGGGCAGCTGCGCGAAACGGCTCTTGCCTACGCCCTGCTCTTCGACGGCAAGCCGAAGGAAGCTCTGCCGTACTGGCAGGCAGCAGTCAAATCGACACCGGCAACCGACTTCTACTCGCGAACCGTGGTGGCCGCGCTCGAAGGCAAAAAGCCGGCCAATGAAATGATCCCGGATCCGAATGCAGTCAATCAGTTCGCGGGTCTGCTGACCAGATTCGCCGTCGACTAGCCGCGGTACTCGACCACCAGCAGCGTGAGGTCGTCCGCCTGCACCGCGCCGCCGGTGAACTCGAGGAGATCGGCGCGAAGGGCTCCGAACAGATCCTCCGGCGCGCGCCGGATGGCTTCGCGGAAACGCTTGCGCCCGTAGAACTCCCCGTCCGGGTTCTGCGCTTCGGTGACGCCGTCGGAGTAAAGAACCACGCGATCACCGGCGCCAAGCTTCGAGTGAGCAAGGTTGAACCCGGCTTCCGGCGACAGGCCGACAGGCATGGCCGTCGCCGCCAGCTTCTCCAGTTCGCCGGACCGGCGCAGCACATACGGAGCACAGTGGCCCGCGTTCACGTAACTCAGCCGGCCGAACGCGTCGAGCGTGGCATAGAAGAGCGTCGCGTACTTGCCGTGACCGGCGCGGGTGCAGAGGAACCGGTTGATGCGCGCGAAGACATCGGGCAGGTCCGCCTCACCCGAAGCGCCCAGCAGCGCGCCCTGCAGGAAGCTGGTGACGAGAGAGGCGCTGACGCCTTTGCCCGAGACATCGGCCACCACGAACGACCAGAGCTCCGGGGTAATGGGGACGACATCGAAATAGTCGCCTCCGACCTGATACGAGGGGTCGCTGCTGCCGCGGGCCACGAACCAGCCGGTCCCGGGCAGTTCGCGCGGCAGCAGGCTCTGCTGGATGCGCCGGGCGACGCCGAGTTCCTCGTCCATGCGCTGCTTCTCGCGTTCCTGTTCGAGCAGGCGGGCGTTCTCGAGAACCGTGGAGGCTTCGATGGCGAGCGTCTGGAGCAGCTCGCGGTTGCCGCCGGCGAGATCGAGCGAGCCGAGCCGCGAATCGAGATAGAGCACGCCGGCGCTGGCCCTCGCCGCCGAAGCGGCCTGCGTGTCTCCCGCGCCGCTGAGATTGACATGCACCAGCGGGATGCAGACGACGCTGCGCAGCTCGAGCGCCGAGACCGTGTTGCCGAGCCCGCCGGAGCCGCCCGCCGACGGATCGAGCGACATGCTGAACAGATCGCGCCGCGTCTCGAGCGCGTGCTGGATGAGGCGGCGCGGGACACGCAGATCATCCTTCGGGAGCGGGCCGGCCAGACGCGAGCGCGCGCTGCGTACCTGCAGGACGCGGTCCGCATCGAAGAGCAGCAGAAAGCCGCGCTCGGCTTCGGTCGCGGTGAGGGCCGCGTCGAGCACCGAGTTGAGCACGTCGTCGACCGAGAACGAGCTCTGCAGCGACCGCGCCACTTCGAGCACAGCCTTGAGCTTCTCGAGACTGGCGCTTGCGGCGCGCATCGACGCGGAAGCTTCGTCGTCGGGCGAGAACTGAATCCGGTAGCCGCCGGGCACGCCGAACTCGATGGCCTCGCCGCCTTCGAGAACGCGCGGCTTTTCGATCTTCTCGCCGTTCACCCAGACGCCGTGGCGGCTCGCGAGGTCCTCGATGACGAAGTGGTCATCGGTGAGGATGATGCGGGCGTGGTTGCGCGAGATGCGGGCATCGCGCAGGACCAGCGCATTCCCGGGCGCGCGGCCGAGCCCGAAAGGCAGCGGCGCAAGGGGAACGCGGGCGCGCCGGCCGTTCGGATCCGTGACCAGGAGGATCGGCTGAGGCGTCACGCGATCAGTGTAACCTCGTTTCATGCAGAAGCCTGGTTTCGATCCCGGATTGACGACGCAGTACAATGGCCCGCTGCGTCGCGTGATCAATCCCGACGGCAGCTTCAACGTGATCCGCCGCGGGACGGGCTGGCGCGATGTCCATCCTTACCTTCATCTGGTCAGTGCTTCATGGACGCGGTTCGTCGCGGTCATCCTCGCGGGGTACATCGTCGTCAACAGCATCTTCGCCACCATCTACTTTCTGCTCGGCCCGAACGCGCTCAACGGAGCGCAGGCGGACGGGCCGGCGCTGGACCGCTTCCTGCAATGCGTGTTCTTCAGCGCCCAGACGGTGACGACGGTCGGGTTCGGCGCGGTTTCGCCGGCGAGCAGAGCGGCCAACACCGTAGCGGCGTTCGAGGCCCTGTGCGGGTTACTGGGCTTCGCGGTGGCGACCGGGCTGCTGTTCGGGCGCGTATCGCGGCCATCGGCGCGCATCGGCTTCAGCGAGCATGCGCTGATCGCGCCCTATCAGGACGGGAGCAGCTTCCAGTGCCGCATCGTGAACCGGCGGGCGAACACCCTGATCGAGCCAGAGGTCACGCTGATGCTGATGACGGTGCAGCGCGCGGACGGCTCGAACCGGCGGGACTTCAAAGTTCTGAAGCTCGAGCGGGACAAGGTGATGCTGTTCCCGCTGACGTGGACGATCGTGCATCCGATCGATGCGGAGAGCCCGCTCCACGGGAAGAAGGCCGACGACCTCAAAGAGCTGGAGGCCGAGTTCATCGTGCTCGTCAAGGCTTTCGACGAGACGTTCGGGCAGCAGGTGCACCAGCGCTTCTCCTACCGCTATCACGACGTAATCTGGGGCGGCAGATTCACGCCCGCTTTCGGGATCGACTCAGCCGGGAACCTGCAGGTGCATCTCGACAAGGTCGGCCGTTACGAATTGAGCCGCTAATTTTCAAAGACCGTATCGACAGGGATTACCTTCACGTCTTCGGGGCGAAGATGCAGAGGCCAGCTTTCGATGATTTTGTCCTCGTCGAGGAGTTCTTTGGGTTTGGGCGAGTTGTAGGTGATGGGCGAGGGGGCGCCCGAAGTCAGAAGCTGGGCGAGCTTCGAGGCGTCCTTTGAGATGCCGACGATCTGGAGATTGTCCGGGCGCAGATGCTTTCTGATGGCGCGGTTTGCGTCTTCGACGGTCATCTTTGCGAGCGCGGCGCGGATGTATTCGTTGTAGTTCGGCATGCCGTAGTAGAGGCTGTCGATGGCGTAGCCGAGTTCGGCGGATTTCGATTTGGTGAGGACGTTGGTGAACTTCGAGAGGAAGTTGCGGGAACGCTCGAATTCGGCGGGCGGGATGCCGTCTTTGATCATCTTGTCGAGTTCGTAGAGGCCGGCGCGCAGCGAGAAGACGGCGGTCGGGGTTTCGACGGGGCGGATCCAGATCTGGAAGATCTGCTGATGGCGCGCGAGGTTCGATTGCGGTTCCATCAGGAACATGCCGCGGGGGAAATATTCGACATAGGCGTAGTCGCCGTAGTTGAGGCCGCGGGCTTCGCGCAGACGCTGGAAGAGCACGCCGGCGCTGTCGCGGTGCTGGCCGAGCCAGGAAGAGGCCACGAGGAGAGCGGGAAAATCAGGATCGCCTCGCTTCACGTCGATGGGAAAGCCGAAGGACCAGGCGACGGAGCGCGTGTTCTTGTCGATCAGCGTGACCTGGTTGCGGGTGATGGCGTTGGGCGCGGGCATGCCGGTGAAGTTGTCGCGCGTGCCTTCGGGGAGCGATGCGAAGTCTTTTCTGATCTGCTCGGGGAATGACGCGGGATAGCCTCCGGCGATGCCGATGATGGCGTTCGACTGCGTGTAGTGGGCTTTGTAGAAGGCCTGGACGTCGGCGAGCGTGAGTCTGGTGAGCGATGTTCCGGTGCCGAGATCCTCGTGGCCGTAGGGGCGGCCCGCGTAGATGAGATTGTAGAGTTCCTCTTTGCCGAGTTCTTCGTCGTTGTTGCCGCGCAGGGCGACGCGGAGTGAGTTGATGGTGTCGTCTTTGACGCGGCTGAAGTCTTCGGGGCGCCAGCCTGGATGGAGGATGGCGTCGCGCATCAGGCCGTAGAACTTGTCGAGATTGTCGACGTGGGTTTCGCCGATGAAGGTGGTCATTTCCTTGTCGGAGTAGACCTCGATGTGGGCGGCCATGGGGTAGAGGGCGTCAACGACTTGTTTGTAGGTGAGGTCTTTCGTGCCGCCGTCGCCAAGGAGCTGGCTGGTGAGGTGGGCGAGGCCGGGCTTGGCGTTTGCCGGATCAGATGGGTCGGAAGCGGCGCCGGTGGTGAAGACAATGCGGATGGTGATGAGCGGGGACTGGCCGTGGAGTTCCACGAAACGCGGGGCGGCGCTGCTCAGACAGACACAGGTGAGCAGGAGAGCAAAAAGACGCGGCTGAAGCCGCGTGTCCAGACGGGTCATTTGGCTGCTCCCGTGAGAGTCACGATGGTGCGGTTCTTGTCGGTCAGGTATTTCTGCGCGGCTTTCTGGAGATCGGCCGGCGTGAGTTTGTCGTAGGCTTCGTAGAGCTTGTTGATGGTTTCAGGAGTGCGGCGCAGGGCTGCGAATTCGGCGACGGTCTCGCAGATCGATTCGCTGTTGTTGAGGCTCAGGGCGAAATCGTAGCGCAGGTGCTGCTTCAGGTTCTCGAGTTTCTTTGCGTCGACCGGCGTGGTGGCGAACTGGTTGGCCGTGGCGATGATCTGGTCCTCGATGGTCTGGAGATCGGACGCCTTTTTGACGCGGGCCTGTACGGTGAAGAGTTCGGGATCGAGATTGAAGGGCGGACGGGCGCCGATGCGGTC
>DASPQQ010000062.1:0-5759 GCA_035624885.1 Bryobacteraceae bacterium
CGGGAAGTTAAACTGAAGGCATCACGCGTACAGCCGAAATCAGACGCACGGCCGCCGCGCCGCGCTCACCCTACCTGCCTGCCTTGACGGGACTCCGCTTCGTCCTCGCGATGTGGGTGGTCCTGCATCACCTGGTGGGCCCGGGCGGCATCCTCGAACCGCAGTTCCGCACGCTTACGCCCTCGCTCCAGGCCCTCGTCGGCAGCGGCTATCTCGCGGTCGAAACCTTCTTCATCCTCTCCGGCTTCGTCCTCGCCCGCAGCTACGAATCGGTGGCGAAGTGGAGCCGCAAGGACCTGAAGCGCTTCGCCATGGCCCGCTTCGCGCGCGTCTATCCCATCTTCGCGCTCAGCATGCTCGTCATGTCGCCGTTCATCGTCGAAACGCTGGCGAAGCCCGGCCGCACCGGCGTCGAGAAAGCGGAAGTCCTCGGCCAGTACCTTTTCCTGCTCATCGGCTGGCTCACCCCGCGCGGCGTCGGCTGGAACACGCCAGCCTGGTCGCTGAGCTGCGAATTCTTCTTCTACGCCTGCTTCCCTCTGCTCTTCCTCTGGCTGCGCAATGCCTCGCCGCGCCGGCTCTACGCCGTCTTCGCCGCCTCGTTCGTGCTGCCCATCATCCTGCTGCACACCGGAGTCCCGTTCGTCTGGAAGCCCATCCACTCCCTCCCGGATTTCATCACCGGCATCGTAGCCGCAAAGCTCTTCGAACGAACCCGCACCACCAACCGCGGCTACCGGCTCTACATCCCCGCGCTCATCGCCGCCACGCTCCTCATCCCGCACCCCGAAGTCCTCAAAGGCACTTACATCGATCTGCCAACCGCCCTCATTCCCTTCAACGTGGTCATCCTGATCGGCTTCGCCATGAACGGCGGCTGGATCGCCCGCATCCTCTCGACGCGCGTCGCCGATTATCTCGGCCAGGCCAGCTACTCGATGTACATCCTCCACGTCCCGGTGCTCTGGTGGTACACGCGCTACGCCTTCCACAAGCTCGGCCCGTGGCCGCACACCGGCGCCTCCGTCGCTTATCTCATCGTGGTCGTGATCGTCTCGATCGCCGCTTTCGAACTGGTGGAAAAACCCGTCAACCGCTGGCTGCGCGACTGGACCAGCCGCCGCCTCAGCGCTGCCCGGCGAACGCCAGTTCCGCTTCGTCCGGGGTTCGAAACACCGGCAGCACCGTATTCACCCGTGTCAGTTCCAGCAGCATCTGAATCCGCTTAGTCACGCCCGTCATCGCGAACCTGCCGCCGCGGTTCCGTGTGTGGCTCCAGTGCGCGAGGATCGTTCCGAGCCCCGCCGAATCGATATACGGCGATTCGTAAACGTCGAGAATGATGTCCGCGTCGGGAATCTGCCGCAGGATGTTTTCCAGCTCAAACTGCGTTGCCAGCGTCAGCGGACCAACCAGCCTCAGAATCGCCGTCCCCGGCAGTCTCGACTTCGTAACGCCTACATGCAGTTCTTCCATGCAGGAGCTATTATCCACCGCTCGATGGCTTGACCGGACAGTTACAATGGACCGAATGTCCATGGTCATCGTCGGCTCCGTCGCCTATGACGGCGTCGAAACTCCACACGGCAAAGTCGACCGCATGCTCGGCGGCTCCTGCACCTACATCGCGCTCGCCGCGAGCTATTTCACGAAGCCGAAAATCGTAGCCGTCGTCGGCGACGATTTCGCGAAGCAGGACCTCGAACTCCTCGAATCCCGCGGCATCGACGTCGAAGGCCTCGAGCGCGTCTCCGGCAAAACCTTCTTCTGGGCCGGCGTCTATTCCGAGGACATGAACCACCGCGAGACTCTCGCCACCGAGCTGAACGTCTTCGCCGATTTCAATCCGAAGATCCCGCTTTCCTACCGCAGCGCGCCCTATCTCCTGCTCGGCAACATCCAGCCGGCTCTGCAGCGCGGCGTCCAGCAGCAGATGGGCGGCGGCCTGCGCGTGGTCGGCGGCGACACCATGAATTACTGGATCGATGCCTTCCGCGAAGATCTGCTCGAAACCATCGACGGCTGGGACTTCCTGCTCATCAACGATTCCGAAGCCCGCATGCTCTCGGGTGAATACAACCTGCGGCGCGCGGCCCAGAAAATCCAGTCGATGGGCCCCCAGACTCTCGTCATCAAGCGCGGCGAACACGGCGCCATCCTCTGGCACGGCGACTGCCACTTCATGGTTCCCGGCTATCTGCTCGAAGACGTCTTCGATCCGACCGGCGCGGGCGATTGCTTCGCCGGCGGCTTCCTCGGCTATCTCGCCAGCCAGAACGTCGCCCTCCGCCAGGGCAACATCAGCATCGGCGCCGACCACCAGCTCCTCCGCCGCGCGGTCATCTACGGCTCCGTCATGGGCAGCTTCTGCTGTGAACGCTTCGGCGTCGAACGCTTCCGCACCCTGACCCGCCAGGAGATCGATGCCCGATTCGAAGAGTTCAGGGCGTTTACGACTTTCTAGCCCGCTCGTTTCGACGGCGATCTGTCTCGTCGTGTGCGCCGCCGTCATGGCCGCGCATGTCCGCTACGTCTTCCTCAGCGGCTGCACGCTCTGGTTCGGCGACGCCGAAGCGCATCTCAACATCGCGCGCCGCATCGTCGATTCGCGCAGCCCCGGCCTGTATCAGATCGGCAGCGTCTGGCTGCCCCTGCCGCATCTCCTGATGGCGCCTCTCGTGCGCAAGGACTGGTACTGGCAAACCGGCCTCGCGGGCGCCATCCCCGCGGCCATCTGCATGACGCTCGCGGCGACATTCCTCTTCGCCACGCTGCGCCGCCTCTTCGACAGCGCCGTGGCCGCCGCTGCCGGCACCGCGGTCTTCCTGCTCAATCCCAACACGCTCTACCTCGGCTCAATCCCCATGACCGAGCCGGTCTTCTTCGCGTCTTCTCTCGCGCTGCTCTATTTCACCGTCCGGTTCCACGCGACCCAGGGATGGGGCGCAATCCTCGGCGCCTCCCTCGCCGCCTTCTGCGGAACTCTGACGCGCTATGACGGCTGGGCGCTCCTGCCCGTCGTCGCCCTCTTCATCCTCGTCGCCGGACCACGCAACAGATTCCCCAAACGCCTCGCCTGCGCCATCGTCTTTTCGATCATCGCCGCCGCCGGGCCATTTCTCTGGCTGCTCCACAACCGCTGGTTTTACGGCGACCCGCTCTACTTCTACCGCGGCCCTTACTCCGCCATCGCCATTACCGGCGCCATGCCTTATCCCGGCAAGAACAACTGGCCCGTTGCCGCGCAATATTTCTTTGAAGCCGGCAGACTCGTCGCCGGATGGCCCGGCCTGCTCATCGGCGCGGCAGGTCTCGCGCTCTGCCTCTGGCGCCGCGCCATCTGGCCCGTCTTCCTTCTGCTCGTCCCCTGCGCCTTCTACATCTCGAGCGTCCACGGGTCGGGAACTCCGATCTTCGTTCCCACGCTCTGGCCGTTCACGCACTACAACACGCGCTTCGCCCTCGCCTTCCTCCCGCTCGTCGCGCTCGGCGTGGCAGCGCTCGCGAAGCTTTACAGGCCCGCTGCCGCGGTCCCGGCGCTCCTCGCACTCGCGCCCTTCCTCATCCATCCCACCCAGCGCCCCATCACCTGGACCGAATCCGACAGGAACTCCGAGGCGCGCCGCAAGTGGACCTACGCCGCCGCCGATTACCTCAAAGCCAACGCCCGCCCCACCGACACCTTCCTCACCAGCTTCGGCGACATGACCGGTATCTTCCGCGCCGCCGGCATCCCTCTGAACCGCACCATCACGACCGAGAACATCATCGAGTGGGCCGAGGTCACCACCCATCCCGAAATGTTTCTCTTCGAGGACTGGGCCGTCGTCTCGAGCGGCGAAACGATGCAGACCAAAATCGACCGCCTCCGCATGCGCAGCCCCCGCTACGACCTCGAGCAGAGGATCATGGTGAAAGGGCAGCCGGTCATCGAACTCTATCGCCGCCAGCCGGACCCTCTGCCCGAAGGCGCCATGCCGCCCCAATCAACCGAAAATGAAAATCCCGTTCCTTAAATTCCACGGCGCCAGGAACGACTTCCTGCTCACCCTCGCGCCCGATGTTCCGAAGACCGATCTCGCGAAACTCGCGGTCGCGATCTGTCATCGCACAACAGGGGTCGGCGCCGACGGCTGGCTCATTGTCGATACGGACGCACCCGGCTGCGACGCCTCCATCCGCCTCTTCAACTCGGATGGCTCGGAGCCCGAACTCTCGGGCAATGGCACGCGCTGCGTCGGGGCCCTTCTCGCCATCCGCAAGCCCGGCGAAACCGACTTCCACATCAAAACCCCGGCCGGCACCAAACTCCTCCGCCTCATCTCGAAGCGCGGCAACGAATACCTGTTCGACATGAACATGGGCCGCCCCCGCGTCCTCGAACTCCACGCCACCGTGCAGGGTCACGACGCCGTGCTGATGGATGTCGGCAACCCGCAATGCGCGCTGCCCGTCGACGACTTCGATCCCAACTGGCGCAAGCTCGGCAAAGCCATCGAACACGACCCGCGCTTCCCCAACCGCACCAACGTGTCGTTCGTGAAGCCCGTCGACAAACACACCATCGAAGTTCTCTTCTGGGAACGCGGCGCGGAAGAAACCGCCAGCTCCGGAACCGGCTCAACCGGAGCAGCCGTAGCCGCCGTGGCCCGCGGACTCGCCGAAAGCCCCGTCACAGTCATCACGCCGGCCGGCCCACTCGTTCTTCGAATCGCTGACGAAGCCTGGCTCACCGGGCCGGCTGAATTCGTCGCCGAGGGCGTATTTTACGGCGCAAATAGCGATTCCAGTACATAAGCAGCCCGGTCACCGCGAGCAGCGGAATCGCCATCCCCATCGCGGCCCAGAGGATCTTCACCCCGAGCCCCCAGAACGTGCCGAAGTGCAGCGGGATCTCGAGCCAGATGATCCAGTCGCCCAGCGTCCGGTTCACCCCGCGCCGCCACGTGGAAAGATACGAGCCGTCGTAGGGATCGAAGTAAAGCACGTCGGCGAACTCCTCCCCCACCGTTCCCCGCCGCTGCATCGCGATCTCAAACGGCGAACGCCGGCTCGCCGGAAACGCAATCGACCGCAGCCTCGCCCCCGGCTCCATCTTCTCCGCCTGCGCCAGCATCACCCGTAAATCCGCCGGCTCGGAAACGCGCTGCGGTTCGACGCGAACCGACGGAGGCATGGCCGAAACGACCGGCGAAAACTTTTCCACCAACTGCCGCGATTCGCGCGAGAACCCGAAATACACGCCCGAGATCGCCCACATGGAAACGATGGCGAGCGTCCAGAACCCCACCGCGCGATGCAGATCGAAATTCACCCTCCGCCAGCCGCGCGCAAAATCCACCACCAGAGCCTTCGTCCAGTTCTGAATCCCGGGCCACCAGATCACCATCCCGGTGAGATTGATCACGAGCAGCAGCGCCGCCAGCGCGCCATTGATCTCGCGTCCCGTGACGCCAATCAGCAGCGTCTCATGCAGATTCAGAAACAGCCCGATCCAGCCCGGAGATGACCGCCGAGGGAATCGTCCCAGCACCTGCCCCGTCCCCGCATGCACCGCGATCCGGCTCACGCCAAAATTCCGCCCGCGCCCCTGCAACTGCACGGTGTACGTCGGGCTCCCACTCCCCGGCGCGGCCAGCGCTATCACGCGGGCATCCGGAAACGCCGCCCGCACATTCTGAAGCACCGTCACCGGATCCGCATAAGGCGGCTTAGCCCGCGCCGATTCAAACGGACTGCGCTCCAGTTCCTCGCGAAAC
>DASPQQ010000063.1:0-4827 GCA_035624885.1 Bryobacteraceae bacterium
CACGCGCTTACCGGCTTCGGGAACTCGATCGGGTGAGGGTGCTGGAAGTGGATCTCGCGGAAGTTCAGGCCGCGAAGCGCGCTCGCCTCAGGACGGTGCCAGAGAACGTGCGGTTCGCGGCGATCGATTTCGATCGCGAGACGCTGGATCGCGCGTTCGAGGGAGCCGGGCTCGAACCGGATGAGCCGGCTGTCTTTATCTGGGAGGGCGTGACTCAGTATCTGAAACCGGAAAGCGTGGATGCGGTGCTGCGCACGATTGCAGCCCGTCCGCGTGGAACGCAACTGTTGTTCACCTACATATGTGCCGATGCGATCGCCGAACAAGGCTATCGGCCGGAACCCTGGCACTTTGGCATCAGACCGTCTGAGCTGAGACAATTCCTGGGGCAAAGAGGACTGGTGCTCGTCGAGGATCGCGGCGCTGAAGAGCATATGGCGTCTTGTCTGAAGCCGCTGACGCGTGAACTTGACGTTTCAAACATTGAGAGGCTCGCCTCGGCCGCCGTTGAGATCTGTGATTGAAACGCTCCGCATGGCGCGGCGCACTCTCTTTACAGCAGGCGGTCTTGCTGAATTGCCTGCGATGGAGACAATCCTTGAAAAGTGCTTTCAGTACCAGAATCCTGGCATCATTCTGCTTTGTGAGCCTGTGCGCGGCGCAAACGGCGACGACGCTGCCGCTCATCGTCAAGCCGGACAGCCTCGTCTTCCGGCAGACCGGCTCGACGGCGCCCGCGTCCCAGACGATTAACGTATCCGTAAAGAAAGGCACACTGGGCGCCCTGACCGTTTCGACGAGCGGCGGCAGCTGGCTTTCGGCGAGCGCGAGCGGGACAGCCGTAACGGTCTCGGTGGCCACCACCAGCCTCGCATCGGGCAAGTACAGCGGATCGGTTTCGATCAGCGCTTCCGGTTTTACTTCCGCGAGCGTGGCTGTGTCGCTCGAACTCTCGGGTAACAACGTAACGGTGGCGCCGGCGACGATCAGCGAAACCGTGATCGCCGGAGGTGAAGTGGAGCCGAAAACGCCAACGGTGAATGTGTACAACCTGATCGGTTCGGCCTTCGCGTGGACGGCGGCGACGGATCAGGCATGGCTCACGGTGAGCCCGTCATCGGGGACCGGAAAGACTGCGATGTCGGTGACTGTGAACCCGGCCAGCATGACGGCCGGAAACCTGACCGGGCACGTTACCCTGACGGACACATCCAATTCGACCACCGCAACGGTGACGGTGAATGTGACGGCAAAGGCGGCAGTGCCGCCGAATTTCCAGATGGGCCCGTTCCTGAATGTTCCAGGGGTGCTGACGTTTGTGACGGAGAACCCGTCGAAGGCGCCGGCGCCGAAGATTTTCTATGGCCGTAATCTGGGCGGCGGCGGAGCGCTGAGCTTCACGCTGACGGGAACGGTCAATTCGCCCACGGGGGGCAACTGGCTTTCGTTCTCGCCCAGCAAGAACACGACGCCCGGCGAGACGACCGTGACGGTGAATCCCACAGGACTGCAGCCGGGCGATTACAGTGCGACGATCTCGGGAACGGCGAAGGCTCCCGCGGGCTCGACCGGCGGAAGCCTGACCAGCCAGGCGCAGGTGTATCTGAAGGTACTTCCCGGCCCCGCGATCACCATCGACAAGAAGTTCCTGCGGTTCACCAGTTCGACCAAGGTGACACCGCCGCAGCCGTCACCGGCTTCGCAGACGGTCACTTTCGCGACCGACTCCACCACCGGCTATCCGTTCACAGCGGCCGCCACCACAGCGGCGGGCGGCAGCTGGCTTTCGGTTTCGCCTGCGAGCGGCACGGCCACGAGTGGCGGAACGATCTCGGTTTCGGTGAGCCCAACGGTTATCGCGGGTCTGTCGCCAGGATTCTACACGGGTGACGTGACCCTGACGTTTGGCGGCAACGCGCCCGTGAAGACACGTGTAATCGGCGTCGCATTGCGGATCTATGCCCCGGCCGATCCACCGCAGTTGCAGGTTAGTCCGGGAGGATTATCCTTCGTGGCTGCGCAGGGCGGAGCGAACCCGGCTGCAAAGAGCCTGAAGGTGAGGGCGGAATCGGCGGGAAGCACAGGTCTGAACTACACGGTTGCGGCCGCGGTATCGAGTCCGAGCGGCGGCAACTGGCTGAGCGTGGGCGCGACTTCCGGGACCGCGACTTCCACGGCGGCTTCGATTCCGGTGAGCGTGAATACGACAGGGCTGACCAAAGGCACATATCAGGGCACAATCACGTTCACTCCGGACCAGACGACCAATGCCCAGGTGCTGATCGTCAATGTCAATCTGACGATCGGTCCGGCGGGATCGACTCCGACCGGAAACGCCGAATCCCATAGCTTGCTGAGCCATGCGACACCGGCAGCGATTGCGGCCGGTCAGATGGTGGCGACAATTACGGATCCGCCGGATAACTTCACCGGTTCGACCGATTCTGGCCTGTTTTTGGCGATGACACTGAATGACGCGAATGGCAACGCCGTTCCGGGCGCGACCGTGACGGTGAGCAGTTCCAACGGCGAACCCGACCTCACCATGGAGGACCTCGGGACCGGCATCTATACAGCCGTGTTCCAGCCCGCGGAGAGCGGCAACGTGACCCTGAGCGTCTCGGCCGTTGCAACCGATTCCACGGGCGCGAGCTACACGTCCAACGTGGCAACGGTCACAGGCGATATCGTCTCCTCCGGCGATGTTGCCGAGCCGGTTTACACCAACGGCGCGGTAAGCGCGGCCACTTACGCGCCCCAGCCGACGCCGCTGACACCGGGCAGCATTGTAGCGCTGTTCGGCACGAATATCGCGGGTTCGGGCGGCGCGGCCACGGTGACCCCACTGCCGACGGCGCTCGGAACCACGACGGCTTCGGTGACGATTGGCGGCGTTCCGGCGCCTCTGTTCGGAACTTATCCTGCATCGACGCCGGGCGGACTGGACCAGATCAACTTCCAGGTTCCGTTTGAGTTGGACGGGCAGGCGACAGCCGACATCGTGGTGACGACGGGCGGTGTGGCCGGCGCTCCGCAGACCGTGCCGATCGGTACCGCTCCCGCGGTGTTCACACAGAATGCGTCGGGCACGGGCGATGGACTTATCGTCCATTCCGATGGCATCACACTGGTGACTCCTTCAAATCCGGCAACCGCCGGGGAAGAAGTCGTGATCTATGTGACGGGTCTCGGCGATCTGCAGACCGATCCGCCGGACGGCGCGGGTTCCAGCGGCCTCGACAGCCTCGCTGCGGCGACAAACATGTACGTGACCATTGGCGGCATACCGGTCAGCGTCATCTACTCGGGTCTCGTGCCGACACAGGTGGGCTTCTATCAGCTCAACGTGGCGGTACCGACCGGATTGCCGAGCGGCGAGAACAACGTGATCGTGTTCGTGAACGGGGTTCCCGCCACGGGCCAGGCCACGATCGCGCTGCACTGAGTCGCCGCAACAATCAGCGATGCAGGGGCAGCCGGCAGCGATGGCCGGCTGCCCTTTTTTTCATCTCCGCTTCGCCGCCGGTGGTGAGGCCTTCGTACAGTTTGCGTGCGAGGGCACGCAGGCCGGGATTCTCCGTCGCGCGCAGCAGGAAATCTTCGGATGCCGGCGGCGCGGGAAGCGCGGCGAGGAATTCGAGCTCCCCGGCGCGTTCACGCGCGAGACGATCGAAGGCGTGGAGCGAATCGGGTCCGGTGAAAGAGCCGTCGTCGAAGGCGACGCAATCGACCGATGCGCGAATGCCGATGGCTTTACGCAGGTTGGCGAGGTTCATGGGGCCGCGCGGATCGACGCGATCTTCGCGGCGCAGCACGAGGCGCGTATAAAGCGGTTCGGCGGAGACGAAACGCATGCGGCCGGGGGCGAGATCGGCGTTTTCGGGATTGCGCAGCGAATCGGCGTAATGGACCACGGAACAGGATTTGCCGGCAGCGCTCGTCATGTCGAAGCGCACACCGAGCAGCGCGATCGCGCGCGCGGAAAAGTTTCTCGCAATCACCGAGTAAGGCAGGGCGGGAATCAGGACTTCATCGGGCCTGCGGCCGAGGAGCGTTTCGAGGGCGGCTTCGAACCCGGGGTCTTCGAGCCCGATCAGATCGACACCGGCGACGCTCGATTCGGTCTTCAAGTTTATGATTGTAGACGAAATGGCCGATAGTCGCCCGGTTTCGCGCAAGCTGACGGCGCATGTGAAAGCGGCGGGTTGAGCGTCGAAGCTGAGTCCAAAGTTGTTGGACAGGGTGCTGCGCGCGATGCCGAAAATCGCCGATCCGAATGTACTGGTCGGGTTTGACACAGCCGACGACGCCGGAGTGTATCGTCTGAGCGGCGAACTGGCGCTGGTCCAGACGGTGGACTTCTTCACTCCTGTGGTGGACGATCCGTTTACCTTCGGCGCGATCGCGGCGGTGAATGCGCTGAGCGACGTTTATGCCATGGGCGGGAAGCCGCTTTCCTCGCTCTCGATTGTGGCCTATCCGGGAGATGGCGATCCGGACGATCTGGTGGCGATCGTGCGCGGCGGCGCGGAGAAAATGCGGGAGGCGAACTGCATTGTGCTCGGCGGGCACAGCGTGAGCGATCCCGAGATCAAGTTCGGTTACGCGGTCACCGGCACCGTGCATCCGAACCGCGTGAAGACGAATGCGGGCGCGAAGGCGGGCGATGCCATCGTGTTCACGAAGGCGATCGGGACCGGCGTGATCGCGACCGCGCTCAAGCGCGGGATTGCGAGCGAGGCGGGCGTGGATGCGGCGATCCGCTCGATGCTGACGCTGAACCGGGAAGCGTGTGAAGCGATGCTCCGGTTCGACGCGCACGCGTGC
>DASPQQ010000064.1:0-6682 GCA_035624885.1 Bryobacteraceae bacterium
GGGCAGGTCTCTCGACCTGATGGTGCTGGGGCTCAAGGATGTGGCCTCGCAGGCCCGTCAGGCGACCGAAAATCTGACGTCGGCTTCGGCCGAGATTCTCGCCTCCACCCAGCAGCAGGCCGCCAGCACCGGAGAACAGGCCGCGGCCGTGCAGCAGACCACCGTGACGATGGAAGAGGTCACGCAGGCGGGCACGCAGATCGCCGAGCGCGCCAAACAGGTCGCCGCTTCCGCCGAAGCCACCTCTTCGTCCAGCCAGGCCGGACTGCAGGCGATGGACAATACCACCCGGACCATGGAAGGGATCCGCGAACAGGCCGAGGCCGTCGCCGAGAACGTCGTGGCCCTCAGCGAAAAGACGCAGGCCATCGGCGAAATCATCTCCACCGTGAACGATCTCGCCGAGCAGTCGCATCTGCTGGCGCTGAACGCGGCCATCGAGGCGGCAGCCGCCGGCGAGCACGGGCGCAGCTTTTCGGTCATCGCCAGCGAGGTGAAGAATCTGGCGGACCAGTCGCGGGAAGCCACCGTCCAGGTCCGCTCGATTCTGGGCGACATCCAGAAGGGCATCAACAGCTCGGTCATGCTGACCGAGGAAGCCGTCAAGCGCGTCGAGTCGGGCAAACAGCAGGCGGACGTCGCCAACCGCACCATCCGCACCATGAGCGACAACATCCAGCAGAGCGTGCAGGCGTTTCAGCAGATTGTCGCGGGCTCGAACCAGCAGCAGATCGGATTCTCGCAGGTCATGCAGGCGGTGCGGGACATCGGGCAGGCCAGCCGGCAGACCGCGGCGGGGACGCAGCAGCTCGAAAAAGCGGCGCTGAACCTCACCGCCCTCTCCCAGCAGCTGCAGAAGGCAGTCGAACGGTACCGGATGTAGCCCGGAAGGGAAGCGGCCTTGAAAGAGATTCAGCAGAAGCTTCTCGCGACTTTTCAGATCGAGCACCGCGATCACGTGGAGCAGATCCGTTCTCTCCTCGCGATCATGGACAGGACCGGAGCGCAGCCCGGCGCACCCGAGCTCGAAGAAGCGTTTCGCCGCGCACACAGCCTCAAGGGAGCGGCCCGCGCGGTCGACCTCCGTCCCATCGAGGGTCTGGCTCATCGTCTCGAGACTCTGTTTTCGCGGGTGCGGGAGGGCCAGTGTTCTCTCGACCGGAACACGGCCGGCGTCGTGCAGCAGGTGCTCGACGCAAGCGAAGACTGCATCGCGGCTCTGGCGGAAAATCGCCCGGCCGAAACGGTGGCCGTGGCATTGCGGGCCATTGAAAGGGTGCTTGGCATGGAGACCCGGCCGGCCCCCGCCGAACCTCCTCCCGAACCGCAGGCCCCGGTTCCGGCCTTTCAGCCGCTCGAGACGGTCCGGATCACCGCCAGAAACTTCGATGAGCTGTTTCGCACCGCCGGAGGCCTGGTTACCGAGAGCCAGCGCCAGAGCCGGATCACCGAAGAACTGGACGAGCTGGTCCGGGCCATCGCTCTGATCGAGAAGGAAGGCAGGCGGGTGCGCCATTCCGCCGCCGCGGCGCTGAGTCATGCGGGCGCGGGCCGCGACCGCGTGCGCGTGACCTCGCTGCTCGATTCCCTCGAACGGCATGTCCATTCCGTCTCGCGCCAGGCGCGCGCCACCCTGCGCCTGCATCGCCGCAGTTCCTGGAACATGTGCCAGCTGGGCCGCCAGCTCCAGCACGATGTCTGGCGGGCGCGCATGGTGCCCGCCGAGAGTCTGCTCGAAGGCTATCGCCAGATGGTCCGGGGCCTCGCGCGCGACGAAGGGAAAGAGATCGAGTTTCGTGCCTCGAGCGCGGGCGTGCGCGCCGACCGGCGTGTTCTCGATGCCCTCAAGGATCCCGTCATGCACCTGCTGCGCAATGCGGTGAGTCACGGCATCGAACCCGCCGCGGAACGGACCGCCAAAGGGAAAAAAACGGCGGGAGTGGTGGCGCTGCGCGTCGACATGCAGGGCCAGCGCCTGACGGTGAGGATTCAGGATGACGGCCGCGGCGTGGATCTGGCGCGCGTTGCCGGGATCGCCGTGCGCGACGGAATCCTTTCCCCGGCGGACGCGGCGCGCAGCTCGGCTCAGGATCTGACCAGGATTCTCTTCCGGCCCGGATTCTCCACCTCCGCCACCGTGACCAGCCTCTCCGGCCGGGGCATGGGCCTCTCCGTCGTCTATGAGGCCATCCGGCGTCTGCAGGGGGATATCGAGCTCCAGCCCGCCGAGGGGGGAGGAACCGTCATCTCGCTCTCCGTTCCGCTCTCCATTGCCACCCACCGGGTCGTCGTGGTGAACAGCGGAAATCAGGTCTTCGCCATTCCGATTCTCGGCATTGAACGCCTGAAGCGCATCCGGCTTTCCGACATCGGGAGCGTCGAGGGGAAAACGGTGGCTCTGCTCGATGGCCAGTCCGTGCCCCTTGCCGGCATTCACGCGCTGCTGGGTCTTGAATCGCCTTCGGGCCGCGCCGGCGGCGACTGGCTGCAGATCGTCATTCTGCGCTCCGGCAGCCAGCGCGTCGCGCTCGCGGTGGATGCGGTGGTTTGCGAAGCCGACGCCGTCATTCAGGATCTCGGGCCCGCGGCCGGCTGCGAGGGAAGGATCGCCTCGGCCGTGGTGCTCGATGACGGCTCCGTGGCATTTGTGGTGAATCCCATGGATCTGATCCAGAGCGCCCTCCAGCCGCGACTCGAGCTGCAGCCGCTTTCGTTCACGAAGTCAGCCGAGCCGGTGGCCGAACCTTCCCCCTGCACCATCCTCGTGGTTGACGATTCCATGACCACCCGGACGCTCGAGAAAAGCATTCTCGAAGCGCACGGCTACCGCGTCCGTGTGGCCGTGGACGGGATGGAAGCTCTCGCGCACCTCCGCCAGGAAACGGCGGACCTCGTCATCGCCGATATCGAGATGCCCCGCCTGAACGGATTCGGACTCATCGAGGCGATGAAGCAGGATGCCGCGCTCCGCGCCATTCCGGTCATCATCGTCAGCTCGGTCGAGCGCCGCGAAGATCAGGAACGCGGCCTCGCTCTGGGCGCCGACGCTTATATCGTGAAACGCAAGTTCGACCAGGAGGAACTGCTCGGCGCGATCCGCCAGATCCTCTGAGCCCGTGCACTCCCATGAAGAAGATCCGGGTACTCATCGTCGAAGATTCGGGCGTGATCCGCCAGTTCCTCGAACACATCATCGCCCGCGATCCGCGCCTCGAAATCGCCGGAGCCGTCGAGACCGCGGAAGAAGCGCTGCGCATCCTCGATCGCGTTGCGCCCGACGTCATTTCCATGGATATCCGGCTGCCGGGAATGAACGGATTCGAAGCGACCCAGCGCATCATGCGGGAGCGGCCGACGCCGGTCGTGGTGGTCTCGGCCAGCGTCGAGCGCGCCGACCTGCAGATCACCATGAACGCTCTCGAGGCGGGCGCGCTCACCGTGCTCGAAAAACCCTGCGGCGTGACCACCAATGAATACGAGGCCATGGCCGAGCGCCTCTGCACGCAACTCGCGATCATGAGCCAGGTCAAGGTGGTGCGCCGGCGCATCGAATCGCGGCCCGCCGTCCGCCCCGTGCGGCCTCTCATACCGCCCGGAGCGGGATTCCGGGCCCTCGGGGTCGTCAGCTCCACGGGTGGGCCGAGTGCTCTCGTTCAGCTTCTGGCGGGTCTCGGAGCGAACTTCCCTCTGCCGGTCCTGCTCGTCCAGCACATCACCGCCAGCTTTCTCGATGGATTCGCCTCCTGGCTTGGCGACATCAGCCCGTTTTCGGTGGAAATCGTGCGGGACCGTTCCCTGCTCACGGCCGGCAAAATCTATCTGGCCGCCAACGATCATCATCTCCAGGCCGAAAACGGATACGTGCGCCTCGACCGCGGCCAGCCGGTCAGCGCGCAGCGCCCCTCGGGAACAGTCCTGTTTGAATCCATGGCGGACGCTTACGGCAGCCAGGCGATGGGCGTTCTTCTGACGGGCATGGGTGACGACGGAGCCGGCGGCCTGCTGCGCATTCACCGGCGCGGCGGCTACACGATCGCCGAAGATGAATCGACGGCCGTGGTCTACGGCATGCCCGCCGAAGCCGTGCGCCTCGGCGCGGTCGCGGAATCGCTCCCGCTTCCCTCCATCGCTCCCAGAATTCTGGAACTGACCAGCGGCGCAGTGAGGTAGCCCGATGGAACGAGCCGAACAGATTCTGATTGTCGAGGATTCGGAAACGCAGGCCATGAAGCTGCGCTATCTTCTCGAAGGCGAGGGCTGGCAGGTGGCGCGCGCCTGGACCGCGGAGTCCGCGCTCGAAGAGCTGAACCGGCATCTGCCCGATCTGATCATTGCCGACTATCACCTGCCCGGCATGTACGGAGACGAGCTCTGCCGCCGCGTCCGCATGAATGTCCGGACGCGAGGCATCCCCATCCTGATTCTCACCATGGAGCGGAACCCGGGCAGCGAACTGGCCGGCCTCGACAGCGGCGCCGACGATTACGTCTCGAAATCCGTTCCGCACGAGATTCTGCTGGTGCGGGTCCGGGCCCTGCTGCGCAAGGGCAGCCAGCGCCCCGGAATCTGGGCCTCGCACGAAGACGCCTTCCGGCGCGCCCGTCTGCTGGCGATCGACGACAGCCCGACCTACCGGGAACATCTTTCGACGGTCCTGAACGGCGAGGGGTACGAAGTGGTCACCGCGGCGCGCGGCGATGACGCGCTCGAGCGCATCGCCAGCGAGGATTTCGACTGCATCATGGTGGACCTGCTCATGCCCGGCATGGACGGGATCGAAGTGTGCCGCCGCATCACCGAAATCAACCACCGGCAGCTCGACCGCCAGCCCGCCGCCGTGATCATGCTGACTTCGAGCGAATCGGAAGAGGACATGACGCGCGGCCTCGAGGCCGGCGCCGACGATTTCGTCGGCAAATCCAACGATGTGGCCGTGCTCAAGGCCAGAATCCGCGCGCTGCTCCGCCGCAAGTTCTTCCAGGAAGACAACCAGCGCATCATCGAGGAGCTGAAGAACAAGGAGATCGAAGCCGTCCGCGCCCGCGCCGAGCGGGAAGCCGAGCTGCACCAGGCCCTGAAAAAGGCCTACGACGATCTGCGCCGCACGCAGGAAGCCGTGATGCAGCAGGAGCGGCTGCGCGCCCTCGGGCAGATGACGAGCGGCATCGCCCACGACATCAATAACGCGATCTCGCCCGTGTCGCTCTATATCGAAACGCTGCTCGAGAGCGAGCCCCATCTGAGCGCGCGCGCCCGCGAATACCTCGAGATCACGCAGCGCGCCATGGAAGACGTGGCGCACACGGTCGGGCAGATGCGGGAATTCTACCGTCTTCGCGAGCCGGACCTCATGCTCGCGCCGGTCGATCTTAACCGCATCACCCGGCAGGTGCTGGATCTCACGCGCGCCCGCTGGAGCGACATGCCGCAGCAGCGCGGCGCGGTCATCGATGTGCGCACCGAACTGATGCCGGACCTCGGCCCCATGGCCGGCATCGAAAGCGAGATTCGCGAAGCGCTCACCAATCTCATCTTCAACGCCGTCGATGCCATGCCTGAGGGAGGCGCGCTGACGTTGCGCACTTCGGCCGGAGAGGGCGATCCCCGTGTCTCCTCGGCCGGGTATGTCCAGGTCGAGGTGGCCGACAGCGGCGCCGGCATGGATGAGGAAACCCGACGCCGCTGTCTGGAGCCGTTTTTCACCACCAAGGGCGAGCGCGGCACCGGTCTCGGACTCGCCATGGTTTACGGCGTCATCCGCCGGCACAGCGGTGAAATCGATATCGAAAGCGCGCCCGGTAAAGGAACCACCGTCCGCCTGAGATTCGCCGCCACCGTTCCCGCCGAGCCCGCTCTGCCGGCTTCCTCTTCTCCGAGCCCCGCGCGCTTGCGCGTGCTCGTGGTGGATGACGATCCTCTGCTGGTCAAGTCGCTGCGCGACGTTCTTGAACACGACGGCCACAGCGTGGTCACGGCGAATGGCGGGCAACAGGCCATCGATATCCTGCAGCTCACCAGACAGGCCTTCGACGCCGTCGTCACGGACCTCGGCATGCCCTATGTGGACGGGGGAAAAGTCGCGAGCGCGGTGAAAGCATCGTTTCCCGCCACTCGAGTCGTTCTGCTGACAGGCTGGGGCAGGAAGCTCGTCGCCGAAGGAGACGTTCCGCCCGGTGTGGATGAAGTTCTCAGCAAACCGCCGCGGCCCCGCGAACTTCGCGAGGCGCTGGCGCGATGTACGAAACCGCCTGTGTGAACCCTGGCCGCCAGCAGGTCGCTGAAAAACACCGGGACAGACCAAACTGGCACCTTTTTCGCCTCAGAAGTTTGCTGAAAATACGTGATTTGGCATGGCGAAAAAGGCTGCCCAGTTCTGTCTGTCCCGGTTTTTCAGCAACCTGCTTAGTTCCGTTCCGGCAGGGAGAAAGCGAGATACTCGCCCGAGTAAGTGCCGCCGCTGATCGCCACGATGATGTACTGCTTGCCATCCACCATGTAAGTCATGGGCGAACCGCTCTGCGGCGCCGGCATCCACACCGCGCCCACTTCCTTGCCCGTCTGCTTGTCATAGGCGCGCAGCATGGCGCCGCGCGGATGCGTTTTGGAGGTGATGACGCTGTCGCCCGTGATCACCAGCGTCTTCGTCACCAGCACGCCCACGCTGCCCGGCTGCCCCGTGTTG
>DASPQQ010000065.1:0-2923 GCA_035624885.1 Bryobacteraceae bacterium
TTGCTTCAATCCCCACCGCGCCGGAGCCGGCATAGGCATCCACAAAGACCTTGCCTTCGATCGAGGGCCCCAGGATGTCGAACAGCGTCTCGCGCAGCTTGTCGGAGGTGGGGCGCACCTCCGTCCCCGGCAGCGATTCGAGCCGCCGCGAGCGGTACTCACCGGCAATCACCCTCATACCTGCACCAGACCGTACCTTCTCTGCCAGTGGGTCCGGATGTACTCGAGCGCCGCGAGGAACGCATGATGCGACGGCGGATGGTCCACGAACGCGCGCGCTTCATGTTTCGCCGCCGCCAGGATATCCGGATCGCGCAATATGCTGGCTATCCGGAGCGACGGCAGACCGGACTGCTTCGTTCCGAAGAATTCGCCCGGTCCGCGCAGCTTCAGATCCATCTCCGCGATCTCGAAGCCGTCCTGCGAATCGACCAGCGCGCGGATGCGCTCCTTGCCCGCGTCGTTCAGTTTCTCCGTGATCAGGATGCAGTAACTCTGCTCGCCGCCGCGCCCCACTCTGCCGCGCAGCTGATGCAGCTGCGAGAGGCCGAAGCGTTCCGCCTGCTCGATCACCATGACGGTCGCGTTCGGCACGTCGACGCCGACTTCGATCACGGTCGTCGACACCAGAATCTTCGTGCGTCCGCTCTTGAACGCGTCCATCGCATCTTCTTTTTCCGCCGCGCTGAGCCGCCCGTGGAGAAGCCCGACGGGGATGCGCGGAAAGACTTCGCGCGAGAGATGCTCATACATCTGCTGGGCCGCCTTCATCGCCTGCGTTTCCGACTCCTCGATCACGGGATAGACAACGTAAGCCTGCCGCCCGGCTTCAATCTCGCGCTGGACCATGCTGTAGGCCAGTTCCGCCTTGTCCGAAGTCAGATGCTTCGTGATGATCTTCCGCCGGCCGGGTGGCAACTCGTCGATCACCGATACGTCCAGATCGCCGTAGATCGTCATGGCCAGCGTGCGCGGGATGGGGGTCGCGGTCATCACCAGCACATCCGGCGTAATGCCCTTCTGCAGCAAGAGGAGCCGCTGCATCACGCCGAAACGATGCTGCTCGTCGATGATCACAAAGCCGAGTTTCGCGAACTCCACGTCTTTTTCGATCAGGGCGTGCGTGCCGATGGCGACCGGAATCAGCCCGCTGCGCAGCATTTCCTTGATCTTGAGTTTCTCGCGCGGCGAGGAGGAGCCGGTCAGCAAAGCCACTGTGTAGCCGAGCCTCTGCAGGAGCGGCTTGAGCGAGAGATAGTGCTGGGTCGCGAGGATCTCGGTCGGCGCGAGCATCGCCACCTGATAGCCGTTCTCGAGCGCAATCACCGCTGCTTCCGCCGCCACAATCGTCTTCCCGCTGCCCACGTCGCCCTGCAGCAGCCGGTTCATCGGGCTGGGCCGTGCCATATCTTCCGCGATCTCGCGCAGCACCTTTTTCTGCGCGCCGGTCGGCTTGAAAGGCAGCAATTGCTTGATCTGTTCGCGTACGCGGTCGGTGAGCTGGAACGCGATTCCCGGCATCGTCTGCGCCTTCTTGCGCTTGATTTCGAGGCCGCATTCGAGCCAGAAAAACTCTTCGAAGATCAGGCGGAACTGCGCGGCGGAACGGAAGTCGTTCAGGATGCGGATCGGCGTCCCGGCTTCGGGAAAATGCGCGTGGCGCACCGCGTCGGTGAGCGAGGGAAAGCGCAGCGAACGGCGGATCGAGTCGGGCAGCCGGTCTTCGAGTTCGGCGATCTCTTCGAGGATGCGGTGCAGGAATGTGCGGATCGCCCGCGTATTCACCTTGCCTGCCGATTCATAAACGGGCACGATGCGGCCCACATGCAGAGCCGAATCGGCATCGTCTTCCTCACCCGAAAGGAACTCGGTCTCGGGATGCACCATCTGCAGTTCGCCGCGATACGGATCGAGCTCGATCTTGCCGAAGAGCGCGACGCGCGTTCCCGGCTGCAACCGGTCCGCCAGATGCGCGCCGTGAAACCACTTGCCGAGCAGAGTCGCGCGCGAGGCATCGCTGAATTCGGCTTCGAGCAGCCCCAGATTGCGCCGCCGGAAACCGGCCAGCTTCGCCGAGCGCACTTCCGCGATCACCGTCGCCATCTCGCCCGGCGCCAGATGCGAGATCGTTTTCAGGTTGCTCCGGTCTTCATAGCGGAAGGGGAAGTAGTAGAGCAGGTCTTCCACCGTCCGCAGCCCTTTCGTCTCGAGCATGGCGGCGCGGGCCGGACCGACGCCTTTCAGATATGTCAGGGGAGTATCGAGCGCAAGCGCCAAATCCGAGTTTAGCTATGCTGAATCTGTTGAGGTACCCGCTCGTCCTGCTCCTCGCCGCGATCGCTCCTTTGCGCGCCGAGCCGGTGTTTTACAAAGACGTTCTGCCTATTCTCCAGCAGCATTGCCAGAGCTGTCACCGCCAGGGCGAAATCGGGCCGATGCCTCTCCTCACCTGGGAACAGGCACGGCCCTGGGCGAAGGCCATTCGCCAGTCCGTGAGCCTGCGCAAGATGCCGCCATGGTTCGCCGATCCGCATTTCGGCCAGTTTGCGAATGATCCGTCGCTGACCCCGGGCGAGATCGCGACGATTCAGAACTGGGTCGATTCCGGCGCCCGCGCGGGATTGAAGACCGACGCTCCGTCGCCCGTGAACTGGCCCGAAGCCGGAGTGCTGGCGAACCCCACGCTGGTTACCGGCATGACGCAGCCATTCCCGATTCCCGCCAAAGCCACCATTCCGTACCAGGCCTTCGTCCTGCCCGCCACGTTCGACACCGACACCTGGGCCACGGCGGTCGAGATTCGTCCGAGCGATCGCAGCGTCGTCCATCACGCCGTCCTGTATGTGCGCGAACCGGGAGCGACATGGCTCGATAAAGTCCCCGTCACCGCCGATATCCTGGCGGTTTATACGCCCGGAGCGCC
>DASPQQ010000066.1:0-9951 GCA_035624885.1 Bryobacteraceae bacterium
CACCAGCCCCAGCGTTAAGAGCACAAGCGCCCACGTTGCGGCGGTAGTGCTTAAAAGTTGATGCCAGTCCACCATGCCTGATGGTTGCACGATTGGGTGGCTCGTCTGTGGCTTCCATTCCCGAGCGAGGTGCTGGGCCTCAGCGATTTGATCCGGCGTCATTTTAGCGGTGACGATGGCCCGCCACTCCGTGCCTTTTGCATCGCCGCTGGCCGCAGCCAGATTGAACCACATGTAGGCCCGGACGTAATCCTGCGGAACCCCCTCCCCGTCGTAGTAAGAGGAGCCGAGGCAGAATTGCGCATGCGGGTTCCCGTGATCCGCCCCCAGCCGAAACCACCGGACTGCCTCCTCGTCATCCCGTTGCGTACCTTGACCGTTCTTATACATGACGCCGAGGTTACCTTGGGCCGCAGCGGAGGCGTCCGGATCATCGTTCTGTTCCGCCGCTAAGCGGAACCAGCGCATCGCTTCCTTATCGTCTTTAGAGACGCCCCTGCCCTCCGTATACATGCCGCCAAGGTTACCCTCCGCCGATGCGTTTCGCTGGGCTGCCGCCCGGCGGTACCACTGTACGGCCTCCTCGTCGTCCTGAGGGACACCCTTGCCCTCGGAGTACATCAGGCCGAGCTTGAACTGGGCGACCGCGTTCCCTTGCTTCGCCAACGGGAGGAACTCTCCAAGGGCTCTGGCATAGTCGCCGCTCTTCAGCGCCTCCTGCCCGGCGGCCAAATCAGCCAGAGCCGATCCGCCAAGGAACAACGACAGGGCCGCGACCTTTAGGGCTGTTCGGATATAGAGGGGCAATACACTAACTTATTGCATGGGTGGGAGGCTCCGCGCCACCGGGCCGTCCGGCTCAGTATGAGCATCAACGAGCCGCTGCCCACCAAGCAGGGCTTCACATAACGCCGGATTATCGGAACCCGTCCGGTGGCCTGAGACCTCGGCTGTGGGGGGCCTTTCATTGAGGCGGAGCCGCGGTGAGTTGCATAGCCTCGCCTGAGGTTCGCCGCGGTTGAGCGCCAGACGCGCCTGAAGGCGCGTGTACATGATTGCCTGGGCCACTGGAGAACTCGGATGTCTGGTTTTTTGCTGCGAGCGTGGTCCGGAAAGCCGGTACAGACTCCGTTTTTCGCGCTGGCCATCGAGCGCGAGTCACGAATCGTGGCGCGAAAAGCGGGTCAGTCCCGGTTTTCCTCTGTTACTTAGAATAAGGGACGCGTGCTTCGTGTGCTCAAGAGTCCCCGCTTCATTCTGGCGGCGGCGTTTGTGTTCCGGCTGTGGTCGCTGAATACCTACGTGCAGCAGCATCCGAAGCGGGCTCTGGGGGCGATTCCTTTTCTGTTTGAGCCTGGGAATATTGCGTTTTCGCTTTACTCCGGCAACGGGTTTGGCTCGCCGTTTCGCGTGGAGACGGGGCCGACCGCGTGGATGACTCCCGTTTACCCCGGTCTGCTGGCCGGGATCTTTCATTTGTTCGGTCCTTACACGTTCGACGCTTTTCTTTCCGCGGCTCTCGCCAATGTGGCTTTTTCCGCGTTCGCCGTGATTCCGCTTTACTTTGCGGCGAAGCGTCTGGGTGGTGTGAATCTGGCCGCGACGGCCGGCTGGCTCTGGGCCATTTTCCCCAATGCGCTGCTGCTTACCTATCAGGCTCTCTGGGACGCGAGCCTGGGCGCGCTGCTTGCCACGATCATTCTCTGGGCAACGCTCGCGCTGCGGGAATCGGAGCGTGTTCGCGACTGGATTGGGTACGGGTTGCTCTGGGGGCTGACGTTGATGACGACCGCCGCGCTCGGGGCGCTGCTGCCTTTTCTGCTGATCTGGGCGGGATGGAAACGCCGATTGGGGCTTGCGGCGATCGCGGCCGGTGTGGCGGTGGTTTGCTGCGTTCCGTGGACGGTGCGCAACTATCGCGTCTTTCATACGCTTGTGCCGCTGCGGACCGTGATGGGGCTTTCGATGTGGCTCGGGAACAACGAAAAGGCCAACGGGATCGGCACGGCCAATCTGCACCCGATTTCGAACTCCGCGGAACGCGCGCGGTACATCGAACTGGGCGAGATCGCGTATAACGCCGAAAAGCAATCCGAGGCGCTGCACTTCATGGCCGCGCATCCGGTGAAGACGCTCGAGTTCTCCGCGCTGCGTTTTGTCGCGATCTGGTCGGGCGGCGCGGCGCATCCGCTCGCCGACTTTCTCCACCCGCCCGACCCTTCGACTTCCGTGCTCTGGTTCCGGTGGGTTCTGGGGTTCAACCTGCTGGCGGCCGTTTTTTCGGCCATCGCGCTGATTCTTCCGGGCGGCTTTTTTAATCCAAAGCAGCGGAATCCAATGGGCGTGCCCCTCGCCGCGTACGTGCTGGTTTTTCCGCTCGCTTACTACATCACGCTCGCGCCGCCCCGCTACCGGCACCCCATCGACCCCGCGCTCATGCTGCTCAGCGCCGTCACGCTTCAGGCCATCTGCCAAACTGTATACAGAAGGTTTGTAGTGAAAAGCCCGGCGGCATCGTCCACCCGGGCCCACACCTCTCGCAACATCTCGAGTGAAAAGTGACCCAGACCCTATCTCTGTCCTTCGGATTCGCGTTTGAAGACCTGGCCACGCACGCAGGTCTGGCCCGCCTCGATCAGGAATTCCTGCGCACGCTGCCGGCCGGCCTGCGCGCCGACCTTCTCGGGGCCCGCGAAAACCCCGCGGGGCTCGGCGCCAAACAGCGCTCGCTTCTCATTGTTTCGCTCGCTCCGCACGTGGAGGACTTCCTTGCGGAACTCTTCCGTATCCAGCCGGCGGTCAACGCTCTGCGGGAGCGCCACCACGCGCTCGAACCCCTGACTCAAACGAAGCGCCAGTTCGTGCAGCGCAAGGCCCTTACGGGCAAAACTCTCAACGACGCTCTTGCCATCGATGGCGATGCCGTGGCCGCCGAACTCGAGGCTTTCATGCTCGAGCCGCTCAGCGAGATGGCTTACGCCATGCATGTGACGAAGTGGCTGGAAGATGAAGCGGCTCATGAGAGCCAGCTCAATGCCGCCAAAGCCTACGCCGTCTGGGCCACGCTGTCGCCCGAAGGCAAGGCGAAGCACGCGAAGGGCGTGCTGTTCAAAACGCCGCACAAGCTCGATATGGAGCACCTCGTCCATACCGAGGCCATTGAAACCAACGGCCTCGTGCAGCTCCAGTTCTCGAGCGGCCACTGGCGCCATCGCGAAGGGTTCGCTCTCACCGATCCCGGCGCGGATCTCACGGGCGCCATCGACCAGTCGCATTACTGCATCAAGTGCCACAACCAGGGCAAGGACAGCTGCTCGCATGGGTTGCAGGAAAAGGACGGGACTTACAAGTCGTCGGTTTTCGGAGTAAAGCTGGCGGGGTGTCCGCTCGAAGAAAAAATCTCCGAGATGAACCTGGTGAAGGAGCAGGGTAATCCCATCGGCGCGCTCGCCATCGTCACGATCGATAACCCGATGGCCGCCGCGACGGGGCATCGCATCTGCAATGACTGCATGAAGAGCTGCATCTTCCAGAAGCAGGAGCCGGTGGATATCCCGCAGGTGGAGACGCGCACGCTGAAGGACGTGCTCGAGCTGCCGTGGGGCTTCGAAATCTACAGCCTGCTGACGAAGTGGAATCCGCTCAACTTCACGCGGCCCTTCCTGCGCGCGGCGACGGGCAAGAAGGTGCTCGTCGTCGGGCTCGGGCCCGCCGGCTTCACGCTGGCCCATCATCTGATGAATGACGGCCATACCGTCGCGGCTGTGGACGGGCTCAAGATCGAGCCGCTGCCCGGGGAAATCTCCGGTGTCGACCCGCATGGCAGAAAGGTTCCGTTCCGGCCGATTTATGACGTGACGGAAATCTACGAGCGTCTCGACGAGCGCGTGATGGCCGGGTTCGGCGGCGTGGCCGAATACGGCATCACGGTGCGGTGGAACAAGAACTTTCTCAAAGTGATCCGGCTGCTGCTTGAGCGGCGGCGGGAATTCAGCATGTATGGCGGGGTGCGTTTCGGCGGGACGCTGACGATCGATTCGGCTTTTGAGATCGGTTTCGATCACATTGCGCTGTGCGCCGGAGCCGGCCGTCCGACCGTCATCCCGATGAAGAACGGGCTCGTGCGCGGCGTGCGGCAGGCGTCGGATTTCCTGATGGCGCTGCAGCTCACGGGCGCGGCCAAGTTCGATTCGCTTGCCAATCTGCAGATCCGGATGCCGATTGTGGTGATCGGCGGCGGACTGACGGCTATCGACACCGCGACGGAATCGCTCGCCTACTACATCGTTCAGGTGGAGAAATTCCTGCGGCGCTACGAGTCGCTGGAGGCGGAACTGGGCGAAGCGATGGTGCGGTCGTCGTGGTCGCCCGACGAGGCCGTGATTGCGGAAGAGTTCATCGCCCACGCGCGCGCCATTCGCGCCGAACGCGCCAAAGCCGCGAAGGAAGGCCGCAGCCCGAATCTCATCGGTCTGCTCAATCAATGGGGAGGCGTCACCATCGCTTACCGGCGCCGCCTGATCGACGCGCCGAGCTACACGCTCAACCACGAAGAAGTGGCCAAGGCGATGGAAGAGGGCGTACGTTTTGCGGAAAATCTCTCGCCCGAAGAGGTGATCGTCGATGCCGCCGGAGCCGCCAACGCGCTGCGGTTCAAGGGCGGCACGGTGCTTCCGGCCCGCACGATTCTGGTGGCAGCCGGCACGCAGCCGAATACGGTTCTGGCGCGCGAGGACGAGCGCAACGTCCATCTCGATGGCCGCTACTTCCAGGCGGTGGATGAAACCGGCCATCCTGTCAAACCGGAAAGGATTTCCAAACCCGGCGACGTCTATGTCCTGATGTCGCTGCGGCGCGACGGCAAGGCCATCAGCTTCTTCGGCGATCTGCACCCGTCCTTCTCGGGCAACGTCGTCAAGGCCATGGGCAGCGCGAAACAGGGCTACCCGGTCGTCTCGCGCGTTCTGGAAAAGCTCACGCCCTCGCAGCCGGAGCCCGAAAAGCTGCTGGCGAAGCTCGACGATGAACTGCGCGCCGTGATCCATGACGTGGTGCGGCTGACGCCGACCATCATGGAAGTGATTGTGCGGGCGCCGATCGCCGCGCGCGCGTTCCAGCCGGGCCAGTTCTACCGGCTGCAGAACTACGAAGCCCTCGCGCCGCGCACGAAGGACACGGTGCTCGGCATGGAAGGGCTCGCTCTCACCGGCGCCTCGGTGGACCACGAAAAAGGTCTGCTCTCGACCATCGTTCTGGAAATGGGCGGGTCTTCCGATCTCTGCGCGATTCTGAAGAAAGATGAGCCGGTGATCCTGATGGGTCCCACGGGTACGCCTTCGGAAACTCCGCCGAAGGAGACGGTGCTTCTCGCGGGCGGCGGACTCGGCAATGCCGTGCTCTTCTCGATCGGCCAGAAGCTGCGCGAAGAAGGCTCGCGCGTGATCTACTTCGCGGGATACAAGAAGATCATCGACCGCTACAAGGTGGAAGAGATCGAAAAGGCGGCGGACCTGGTGGTCTGGGTCTGCGATGAAGCGCCGGGGTTCACGGCGGGCCGCGTGGAGGATGTCGCGTTCGTGGGCAACATCGTGGAAGCGATGGTCGCGTATGGCAAAGGCCAGCTGGGCGATGTGCCGATCCCGCTCCACTCGGTCGATCGCCTCATCGTCATCGGGTCGGACGGGATGATGCGCGCGGTGCAGCAGGCGCGCCACACTGTCCTGCGTCCGTACCTCAAGCCCGACCATCACGCGATCGGCAGCATCAACTCGCCGATGCAGTGCATGATGAAGGAAATCTGCGCGCAGTGCCTGCAGATGCACAAGGACCCTGTCACGGGCGAAGAAACCGTAGTATTCTCGTGCTTTAATCAGGACCAGCCGCTCGATCACGTCGATTTCGCCGGCCTGCGAACCCGGCTTTCGCAGAACGGAGCCCAGGAGAAGGTCACGAAGCTGTGGATCGATCACTGCCTGAGGGAGATTGGAGTCAGAGCATGAAAGCACTTGTACTCATCGCACTCGGCGCACGGATTGTCTGCGCCGCCGATCTGCAGGACCAGTTCTATACAAACGTCAACCAGCTCACGCACGGCGGGGAGAATGCCGAAGCCTACTGGTCGCCCGACGGCAAGCGCCTCATTTTCCAGTCGACGCGCGGCGATCTCAAGTGCGATCAGATTTTCGTCATGAATGCGGATGGGTCGGATCAGCACATGGTCTCGAGCGGCAAGGGCCGCACCACGTGCGGCTACTTCCTGCCGGATAACCAGCACATCCTCTACGCTTCCACGCATCTTGCGGGCGACGCCTGCCCGCCCGAGCCCGATCACTCGAAAGGCTACGTCTGGGCGGTCTACAAGGGCTACGACATCTTTGAAGCGAAAGATGATGGCACCGATCTGAAGCGCCTCACCACGAGCGAGGGCTACGACGCCGAAGCCACCGTGAACTTCAAGACGAAGAAGATCATCTACACTTCGATGGCTTCGGGCGATCTGGATCTCTGGGAGATGAACCTCGACGGATCGAAGAAGACCCAGATCACCAAAAGCTTCGGCTACGATGGCGGCGCGGTGTTCTCGCGCGACGGCAGGAAGATCGTGTGGCGCGCCCACCACCCCACGACTCCGGAAGACAGGAAGAAGGAAGCCGATCTGCTCAAGGAAGAACTCACCAGCCCGATGAAGATGGAACTCTGGGTGGCGAACGCCGACGGGTCGAACGCGAAGCAGATCACCAATTTCGGCTGCGCCTCTTTCGCCCCGACTTTCACGCCGGACGGCAAGCAGATCCTGTTTTCCTCGAACAAGCACGCCTGCGATTCGAGCAAGTTCGAGCTGTATCTGATCAACATCGATGGCACGGGACTGAAGCAGGTGACGAACTATGGCGGGTTCACGTCTTTCCCCGAATTCTCGCCCGACGGGAAGAAGCTCGTCTTCGTCACCGACTGGAAAGCCGGCCGCTACGAGTTCAACATCTTCACGGCCGACTGGAAGTAGCCTGCCGGGTCCTCTGCGGACCGGTGAGGCTCGTTCCATCCTCAGCCCGGTGTCCGGGTTCCTTGCCGAAGCCGGTTTCACTCACTCGCTCACGCCTGCCCGCAACTGCACCTTCGGCTGCACATACTGTTACGTCCCCACCATGCGTGTCTACGCGGGTCTCAGGCCGGAGGACTGGACGCACTGGGGGCAGTGGAGCACGGTCAAGGAGAACGCCGCCGAGCTTCTGGCGAGGGAACTCCGCGCCGGCCAGGTCATCTACTGCTCACCGCTCACCGATCCTTATCAGCCGGTCGAGGAGGAGGCGCGTGTGATGCCGGGGATCCTTGAAGCCGTTGCGGCGCATCCGCCGAAGGTGTTCGTCATTCAGACCCGCGGCACGCTCATCCTGCGCGACCTCGATCTGGTGAAACGCGCCGGCGCGAGAGTCAGCTTCTCGGTGACGACGAATCGTGATGAGGTGAGGAGGATTTTTGAGCCGCACTGCGCCTCGATCGCGGAGCGGTTTGCGGCCGTCGCCCGGCTCCGCGACGCCGGTATCCCGGTCAGCGTCGCCCTTGCGCCCATCCTGCCCTGCGATCCGGAAGCGCTGATCGAGCAGGCCCTCGCCGTCTCGAACGGACCTTTCGCAGCGGATCCTTTCCACGTCCGCGCCGTCAAGCGCTCGGGAGCCACCACGCGCGAACCGGCTCACGCCATCTGCCGGCGGCATGGGTGGGAGGAATGGCTGGAGCCCGGGTTCCAGCGGCAAATCCTCGCCCGCATGTCGGCGGTTGCGAAAGCCGCGGGCCGGGACTTCGGTTCCGGGCCCTCGGGTTTCGGACTGCTGACGGAGGCGGTATCGTAGAGGTATGCCACTGGAGTTAACGGGCATTGATGAGGACTCCACGGTTCGGATTGAACGGCGCCACCCGCTGTCCACCAGGGAATTCTTCGATTTCTGCCAGGCTAATGCGATGTGGCGCATTGAGCGAGCGGCGGACGGGGAGATTATCATCATGCCGCCTGCCGGAATGGAAACCGGGGACCGCAATCAGGACCTTATCACGCAGCTGGGTGTCTGGACAAGGCGGGATGGGCGTGGCAGAGCGTTCGACTCGAACACGGGTTTTGAGCTTCCGAACGGGGCGATGCGTTCTCCTGACGCCGCATGGATCAGTAAGTCCCGCGTCGCGACTCTGACGCGTGAGCAGAAACAGGTTTTCGCTCCGATCTGCCCGGAGTTTGTGGTTGAACTACAGTCGCCCTCCGATTCGCTTCCAGCCCTCAGGCGCAAGATGGCCGAGTGGATTGAGAACGGGGCTCAGCTCGCGTGGCTGATTCAGCCGGAGTCGAAGACCGTCAGCATCTACCGTCCGGGCGCCGAACCGGAACACCGGACCGGCATCGAAACCGTTGAAGGCGAAGGCCCTGTGGCCGGTTTCGTGCTCGATCTGAGGGATATCTGGGCCGGACTCTGAACCAGCGGGAACATTGCGAGGCCGGGCGGAGTCCTATACTGAAGGCAGTCGTTTTGAGGGATTGATGACCGGTACCCTTTTCCTTCACCCGCCCGTGGAAGAGCAGACAGCGGAAGATCAGCGGCTTCTTGCCGCTTTGCAGTCGGGAGATGAGCGCGCCTACGAACAGCTCATCGAGCGCTTCCAGACTCCGGTCTACAACCTCGCCTACCGGCTGCTCAACGACCAGTCCGACGCCGCCGACGTGCTGCAGGAAGTTTTCATCAAAATCTTCCGCAACGTTGCAACCTTCCGCGGAGACAGCAGTTTACGTACGTGGGTGTACCGCATCGCCGTCAACGAATCGCATAACCGCCGCCGCTGGCTGTTCCGTCACCGGCGCGGCGAGACCGGGATCGAGGAATTCTGGGACGATTCGGAATCGCGCGAAAAGCCGCTCAAAGACCACGGCGAAACGCCCTTCGATTTCACCATGAACCGGGAAGCGCAGCTGATCCTCGAAGAGGGTCTGGCCGCGCTGAACCCGGTCTATCGCGACGTCCTCGTGCTCAGAGAGGTGGAGGAAATGAGTTACGAGGAGATCGCAGCCATTCTTGAAGTTTCGATCGGGACGGTGAAGTCCCGTATCGTGCGGGGCCGTGACGCCTTGCGGAAGCATCTCGCGAGCCGTCTCGAGCATCAAACGTCCATACAGTCCGGACAACTGGTACCGAGGGCCGCCAAATGACATGCAAATCAGTCCAGCGTTCCCTTTGGGAAACGCCCCTGAACGAAGAAGTCATCGCCCATCTCAACGAGTGCGGCGAGTGTGAAATGCAGCGCCGGCAGATCCGTGCGCTGAGCGCCGGAATGCGCAATCTGCCGGTCCACAGGGTGCCGGAACTGGCCACGCTGAGACTCCAGGTGCTTGCCTCGCACCGCGTGCATGGCCGGCTGCCGAGTGCGTTCGGCCAGTGGTGCTCGCGCATGAAGCTGGCCTTCGACAATCTTCTGAAGCCTCTGGCGGTGCCGGCCGTGGGCGGCATCATGGCATCCTTCCTCTGCTTCGGCGTCATAGTCGACAAGCTGCAGTACCGGCCGGACTGGTCGCCCGATATTCCGGTGGGCCTGTTCACGGAGGTCACGATGGACGAGCCTTCGCCTTTCGGCTGCCAGGGTGAAGATGTGATCGTGCAGCTCACCGTGGACGAGAACGGAAAGGTGACCGACTACACACTGCCGCGCGACGGCGTTTCGCCGGCGCAGATGCAGGAGATCGGCAACCTGATTCTCTACAGCACCTTTATTCCGGCGACGTCGTTCGGCCAGCGGGTCTCGTCCCGCATTCTGGTCGATATCCATCACGTGAACGTCCGCGGCTGACGGACCGCTTTTCAGCAGGCTACCAAGGGTTGCGCCAGCCTCTCGGACAGCACTTTCTCATCAAAGGGAAGATCCTCGAACGCATCGCCAGAGCTGCGTGCGGCGAGCGTGCGGCTCTTGTGGTCG
>DASPQQ010000067.1:0-11919 GCA_035624885.1 Bryobacteraceae bacterium
GCGTCGAGCTGGGTGGAGTCTCGGTTTACCTCGCGGAAATCTCGACGCCCGAACGGCGGGGATTCTTCACGAGCTGGCAATCGGCTACCCAGCAGCTGGCAGTGGTGTTCGCGGCGCTGCTCGGGATCGCGCTCACCGGCACGGTCAGCGCGGAGGACATGACGCGGTGGGGCTGGCGCGTGCCGCTGCTCGCCGGCTGTCTGATCATTCCCTTCATCGTGCGTATCCGCCGGTCGCTCGAAGAGACCGATGTGTTCCGCTCGCGCCCGCGCCATCCCTCGATGGCGGAAGTGGTGCGCACGCTCGCCACGCATTGGCGCCTTGTGCTGCTGTGCATGATGCTGGTGACGATGGTGACCGTCTCGTTCTACATGATCACGGCTTACACGCCGACGTTCGGCACGGCCGTTCTGCACCTGAGCAGCATCGCGAGCCTCGAGGTGACGCTCATCGTCGGGATTTCCAATTTCGTCTGGGTGCCCGTGATGGGCGCGTTATCGGACCGCACCGGACGGCGGCCGCTGCTGTTTGCAGCCACCATCCTGACGCTCGTGACCGCGTATCCCGCGCTTCTCTGGCTGGTGAGCGCGCCGTCGTTCGCGCGGCTGATGGGCGTGGAACTCTGGCTCTCCCTGATGTTCGGCACGTGCAGCGGAGCGATGGTCCCGTATATGACCGAGCTGATGCCGGCGAGCGTCCGCACGGCGGGTTTCTCGCTGGCCTTCTCGCTTGCGACCGCGATCTTCGGCGGATTCACTCCGGCGGTTTCCACGTATCTGATCCATGTCACGGGAAACCGCGCGATGCCAGGCGTATGGCTTTCGGCTGCCGCCGCATCCGGGCTGATCGCCGTTCTGGCGCTGCCGCGGACCGGGTCACTCGCCCGTTTCGAGTGATTTCGAAAACGCGAGCAGTTCGCGCGCGTAGTTCGCCATGGCTTCGTCCACCATCTCACCCTCGTAAGCGATGGCGGCGATGCCCTGGCGGGCCGCGTCGTCCATGGCCGCGACGAGCCCCTGGGCGTAAGCGACCTCTTCCGCCGACGGCGTGAAGACCTTGTTCACGATGGCGACGTGCGAAGGATGCATCACCGTCTGGCCGCGAAAGCCGAGCTGGCGGTTGCGGCGCGCATCTTTTTCGAGTCCCTCGAGATCCGCGACGTTCCACCATGAAGTGATTTCGGGATAGCGGATGCCGGCCGCGCGGCAATCGAGCACGGCTTTCGAGCGAAGATAGAGCGTCTCGGTCCCTTCCTTCGACCACTGGTAGCCGATGGCGCGCGCCGCGTCACCGCCGGGCCCTGCCGCCAGAATCACGCGCCGCACGCGATGGCAGGATGTCGCGATTTCGTAGATGTCGCGCATGGCTCGCGCGGTCTCGGCGAGCAGGGGAGTTTCGATGTGGCCGTGGTCGAGCCCGTGCTTCCGTTCGAGTTCGGCGAGCTCTCGATCGAGATGGTGCAGATCCGCCGCGGTTTCGACTTTGGACAGGATCACGTACTCGAGCTCGCGGCAGACGACTGCTTCGATATCCGCCTGCGCCAGGCCCGTTGCGAGGCTGTTGATGCGAACGCCGGCTCTCTGGCCCTGCTGGCGCAGCAGGCGCAGGCTGTCGCGCGTGATGCGGCGCGCGCCAGGCTTTTCCACCGGAGGCACGGAGTCTTCGAGATCGAGAATCAGACGGTCGGCGCCGTACTGCGATGCCTTTTCGATCCATGAGGCGCGATGGCCCGGCACAAACAGCGCGGAGCGTACGGGCCTTCCCGGTTTTTCCATCACAACACGGTATCAAAGCGCGCTTCCTGCGGGACAATATTGGATTGGCTCTCGATCCCGCCAGTCCTTATCTGACCGATGCATCCGGCTACCGCGGCGCAGCGGAGCGTGTGCTGACCCCGGCGGATGAGCAGGAGGTGGTCAGGATTCTCGAGACCGCGAACAACGAAGGCGTGCCGGTGACGATCGCCGGCGCGGGTACGGGCCTCACTGGCGGGCGCGTCCCCGAAGGCGGATGGGTGCTGTCGCTCGAGCGGCTCAATCGCATCGAGATTCGGGACGGCGAGGCGATCTGCGGCGCGGGTGCGATTCTGCGCGATGTGCAGCGGGCCGTAGCCGCGCAGGGATTCTTTTACCCTCCGGATCCGACCGAGTGGACGGCCTCGATCGGCGGCACGATTGCAACCAACGCGAGCGGTTCGCGCAGTCTCCTTTACGGGCCGACGCGGCGCAGCGTGAAAGCGATCCATGTGGCGCTCGCTCGCGGCGAACTGCTCACGCCGCGGCGCGGAGAGAAGCCGCCGTTCGCTCTGCCGGTGCTGCCCGCATCGCAGGCGCGAAAGAATACCGCGGGCTATTATCTGCGGCGCGGCATGGACTATATCGACCTGTTCATCGGCTCGGAAGGAACGCTGGGCGTGATCACCGAAGCCGAGCTTGAATTGCTGCCTCAGGAAAGAGGGCTGTTCGCCGGGGTGGTGTTTTTCGAAACCGACCGGGCGGCGCTCGATGCGGTGGATGCATGGCGGCCTGTATCCAGGCTGCGCATGCTGGAGTATATCGACGCGGGCTCTCTTGCCCTGCTGCGCGCGCAGTTTCCGGAGATTCCCGTTGATGGGCGAGCCGCGCTGCTCGTGGAACGCGCGGGCGATGACTGGATGCCGGATGCCGGAATGGAGGCTTCCTGGTTCGCGGCCAGCGCGCGCGACCGCGAGCGCTTCCGGGCCTTTCGCCACGCGTTGCCGGAGGCGGTGAACGCTCTGGTCCGCGGGCGCGGCCTGCGCAAGATGGGGTCGGATTTCGCGGTTCCGGTGGAGCGCAACCGCGAGATGCTGGCGTTCTACCGGGAAGTGCTGGACCGCGAGTTTCCCGGCCGGTACGTCATCTTCGGGCACATCGGCGACGCGCATCTGCACGTGAACGTGCTGCCTTCGAACGAGCACGAATGGGAAACGGCGAAGGAGCTGATGATTCGTTTCGCCCGGCGCGCCGTGGAACTCGGGGGAACGGTCTCGGCCGAGCACGGGCTTGGCAAGAGCAAGCGGCATCTGCTCCCGATTCAGTTCAGTCCGGCCGAAATCGATGCCATGAAGAGCGTGAAGCGGATTTTCGACCCGAAATGGATTCTCGGGCGGGGAACTCTTTTCGAGCCGGATTCGTAATAACTGCCATGCAAGTCTCGCGGCGGAGGTTTCTGTGGGCGGCCATGGCCGCCCCAGCTAACGCATGTACATGCCGCCGTTCACGTCCAGCACGTGGCCGGTGATGTAACTTGCGTCATCGCTGGCGAGGAATTTCACGGCGGCGGCGATGTCGTTCGCGGTGCCCATGCGCTTCAGCGGGATGCCTTCGAGGATCTTCGCTTTCGTTTCCTCGTTGAGCGCGCCGGTCATGTCGGTTTCGATGAAGCCGGGCGCCACGGCGTTGACGGTGATGTTGCGCGACGCCAGTTCCTGCGCGAGAGATTTCGTGAGTCCGATGAGGCCCGCCTTCGAAGCGACATAGTTTGCCTGGCCGGGATTGCCGGATTCGCCGACGACCGAGGAGATGTTGATGATCCGTCCCCAGCGCTCTTTCACCATGCCGGGCAGAACCTGCTGGATGGCGAAGAACGCGCCCGAGAGATTGGTCGCGATGACGGTATCCCAGTCGTCGCGCTTCATGCGCATGGCGAGACCGTCGCGCGTGAGGCCGGCGTTGTTCACGAGGATATCGATGCGGCCGAATTCCTTCGAGGCTCTGGCGAAAGCTTCTTTGATGGAATCCTGGGAGCTGAGGTCGATCGGGACGACGAAGGCTTCCGAACCGGCGGCGCGGATTTCCGCGGCCACTTCTTCGAGCTTGTCGACGTGCCGCGCGGCGACCACGACTTTCGCGCCGGTCCCGGCGAGCGAGAGCGCACAGGCGCGGCCGATCCCGCGGCTCGCGCCCGTGACGAATGCAATGCGATTGGGCATAAAGAGGCATGATATCGGGTCAGCCTCTTTGCCGGACGCGGACCGGATCAGTTCGATTTATCTGGTGGTGAATCCGGAGAAACTACGGCTCTCAGCTCAGAGTCTGCAAAGAGAATCCTGAGCCCGGAGCCCGGCGGCGCGGCATTGGCTTCGCGCAGAATCGCGCCCGCGTCATTCATCACGATGGCGTAGCCCCGGGTCAGAATGAGGCGCGGGTTGAGCTGGCTGAGTTTGGCGGCGGCCGTCTCAAAGCGCTGGCGGCGCTGATGCAGCCGGGCCTGCATGATCGAAGCCAGACGGAAGGAAGCGGCATTCAGGCGCTGGCGGTCGCGGCGCAGGCGAGGGCGCAGATCGAAATGCCGCAGCCTTTCTTCAAGAACGCGGCGGCGGCGTTCTCTGGCGGCGATCTGCTGTCGGATCGCAGTGCGCAGGCGCTCCTCGTTATCATCGACGCGCTGCATGCGGCGCGAGAGCGAGCGGTGCAGGATCGAGTGGGCGCGGTCGATGGCCTGCTCGTGCAGACGCCGCGCCAGCAGCGCGAGCCGGTAGCGGATGGCGCGAATGGCCCGCGTTTCCAGAGCAAAGGAACGTTCAAGGAGATCCCGCTGCGGGACGACGATCAGTTCCGCGGCTGCCGATGGCGTGGGCGCGCGCAGGTCCGCGACGAAATCCGCGATGGTGACGTCGGTTTCATGGCCGATGGCCGAGACGACCGGGATGGGAGACGCGGCAATGGCGCGCGCCACCGGCTCTTCGTTGAAGGTCCAGAGATCCTCGATGGATCCGCCGCCGCGCGCGAGAACGATCACCTCGGCCCAGCCGGACTGGCCGAAGTACCGGAGCCCGCGAATCACGTCGCTGGCTGCTTCCGCGCCCTGCACACGCGCGGGGAAAAGGCGGATATGGATGCCGGGAAAGCGTCGCGTGAGGATATTGATGAAGTCCTGAATGACCGCGCCCTGGGGCGACGTCACGATGCCGATGCGCCGCGGATAGCGCGGCAGAGCCCGTTTGCGCGCCGCGTCAAACAGGCCTTCCGCGCCCAGTTTCTGCTTGAGCTGCTCGAAGGCGAGCTGCAGCGCGCCTTCTCCCTGCGGTTCGAGGGCTTCCACCACGAACTGGTATTCGCTGCGCAGTTCGTAGATATCGACGCGGCCGCGCGCGATCACCTGCACTCCGTCCTTCGGTTTGAACTTGAGGCGCCAGTAAGCGAGCTTCCAGCAGACGCATTTGATCTGGGCGTCGGAATCCTTCAGAGAGAAATAGCAGTGGCCGCTCGGGAGCAGCCTGACGCCGGAGATTTCGCCCGCGACCCAGATGTTGCCGAAGCCGCGCTCAAGCGCGCCGCGAATGCCGTCGCTCAGTTCGCGCAGAGACCAGACGCGCCGTTCGGGCAGCGCGAAGCTGAGGGAGAATTGCTCCATCTCAGAGATAGCCGTACCGCTTCAGGATGGATTTCCCTTCAGGCCCGGCGAGGAACCTGACGAATGCCCGCGCGTTCGCCTGTTCCTTCGATGCTTTCACGATGCAGAGGGCCTGATCGATGGGCTTGTGCAGCTTTTCATCCACGAGGAAGGTATTGCCCTTTTCGCCCGCGATGAGCGAGGAAGCCGTGAAGGCGGCATCGCCGTTGCCCGTATCGGCGAACTGCTTCGCCACCGAGACGCTGGGCGCGTAGACCACTTTGTCCCGGACCTTGTCCCAGAGGCCGGCGTTGCGCAGCGCCTCGACCGCCGCGGCGCCGTAGGGTGCGAGTTCGGGTTTCGCGATGACGACGATGCGGATGGAGGGATCGGCGAGGCCCGCCAGCGTTTTCAGTTCCGGGCGCGCGGGCGCCCAGATGGCAAGCCGGCCCCGTGCATAGATGGTTCTGGATTCAGATGCGGCGGCGCCTTTGCCGATGACTTCATCCACGTGCTCCACGTCGGCGGCCATGAGTACGTCGAAGGGCGCACCGTTTTCGATCTGCTGGGCAAGCTGAGCCGTCGCGCCGAAGGTCGGGACGACGTGGATCCCGGTCTGATGTTCAAACGCGCCGCAGATTTCGGCGAGCGCGCGATTCAGGTTGGATGCGGCGGCGACGTGGAGTTCCGCCCCGGTCGCCGCGAAGCAGCACAGACAGCCCAGCAGCAGCGCCGCTATTTGACGACCGGCGTGTCTTTGGCGGCTGACCATTCGGAGAGAGACCCGTCGTAGAGCTTCGTGTTGTAGCCCAGATACTTCAGCGTGAAATAGGATTCCGACGCCTGCATGCCGGAATTGCAATAGGTAACCACCGGCGTCGAGGGCGTGACGCCGACCGCTTCATACAGTTTGCGCAGTTCGGCTTCGGGCAGCAGGGCTCCGTCTTTACTCTGCGTGGTGCTCCAGAAGACGTTCTCGGCGCCGGGAATGTGGCCGACGCGCGACAGTTCCGCGTTGGGTCTTGAACCCGTGAAATCTTCCGGTGCACGCGCGTCGATCAGCTTCGCATTGGCGGGAAGAGCTTTGACTCCGTTCATGGTTTCCACGACTTCGGGATGCACATGCGGCGTGAAATGCCCCGCGGCGATGGCCGGCGCATCTTTGGAGATGGTGCGGCCTTCGGCCTTCCATTTGGCAAGACCGCCGTCGAGGAGGGACGCATGTTCGCTGTGGCCGAGATAGTCAAACGTGAACCAGGCGCGCGTGGCCGGGAGTACTGCGGCGTCTGTATATAGAATCACGTGCGAATTGTCGGAAACGCCGGCCTTTTCGAAGATCTTTTGCAGGTCGGCGACATCGGGAAGCTCATTCGGGATGTCGTTGCGCGTGATGGCGATTTCTCCGAGTGCCACAAAGCGCGCGTTGGGAATATGCCCGGCATCGTAGATGGCGCGCTCGCGGGAGACCTGCAGGATCACCACGTCGGGGTCGCTGAGATGGCCGGCCAGCCATTCGGTCGAGACCAGCATGTCCGAACGCACGGCCCCGAACGCCAGCACGGGAAGAGCAATCAACGGCAGAAGTCTTCGCATATCGACTCTCCTGATTTCAGCTAACAGGTTACTGCAATGCAAACACCCAGACCGAACCGCCTTCCGGGACCTCCGGGTATTGGCCCGGGAAGAGCACGTTCAGCCGCGTCTGCATGGAGCGCGAATCGACGCCCCAGCCGGATTCGACGGCGATGTATTGCTTGCCATCCACCATGAAGGAAACCGGCGGCGCGAGGATGCCGGAACTTGTCGGGAACTGCCAGAGCAGTTCGCCGGTCTTCGCGTCGAAGGCGTGCAACATGCGGTCGTTGGTGCCGCCGCTGAAGACGAGACCGCCCGCGGTGGCGAGCATCGAACCCCAGTTCTCGGAACTGGCGTAGGTATGGGTCCAGACTTTTTGGCCGGTATCGACGTTCCAGGCCTGCACTTCGCCGATGTGGTCGGCGCCGGGCGCCACCGTCATCACGGCGCGCGTTCCGGTGTAGGCGCGTCCGGGGCTGTATTCGGGCTTGATGGCCGTGACGGTTTCGCAGAGATTCTCGTTGGCCGGGATGTAGATCATGCGCGTCTCGGGGCTGAACGCGATGGGAGGCCAGTTCTTGCCGCCCCAGAGCGACGGGCAGAAATCGACGGTCTTTCCTGTTCCCGGCTTGTGCTCGGGATTGACGTTGGCGCGGCCGGTTTTCGGATCGAGGCCGAAGAACGCGTTCTGCTTCACATAGGGCTGGCCATCGACGAAATGGATGGGCCCTTCGGTGCGCTCGAGAAAACGCATGTAGCCGTCGCGCGCCACATCGATCAGGCCTTTCAGGGTTTTGCCGTTGCGCTGGAAGTCGACGAGGATGGGCGGAGAAACTTCGTCCCAGTCCCAGGAATCGTTGGGGTGATACTGGAAGTAGCCCCGGATCTGGCCCGTCGCGACGTCGATCGCGATGGTGGATGCGGTGTAGAGGTTATCGCCGGGCCGCTGATCGCCCATCCACGGCCCGCCGTTGCCGGCGCCCCAGTAGGCGAGATTGGTTTCCGGATCGTAGTTGCCGCTCACCCAGACCGGGCCGCCGCCGTTCTTCCACTGATCGCCGGCGGCCGGCCAGGTCTCGCTGCCGGGTTCGCCGGGCGCGGGGACTGTATAGGTGCGCCAGGCTTCTTTGCCGGTCTCCGGATCGAAAGCCGCGACGAAACCCCGGATGCCGAGTTCGCCGCCCGAGCATCCGAGCATCACTTTGCCGCCCGCCACGATGGGCGCGAGCGACGTGTAGTAACCGCTCTGGTTATCGGCGAACCGGGTTTTCCAGACTTCCTTGCCGGTCTTGACGTCGATGGCGATCAGCACGGCCTCGGCGCCCGCGTAATACAGCTTGTCGCCGAAAAGCGCGATGCCGCGGCTGGTCGGGTGCAGCGAGATCAGGTCTTCAGGAAGCGGGTGCCTGTAGCGCCAGAGAATGGCCCCGGTCTTCGCATCGGCCGCGATCACCTGGCCCCCGGGCGTCGCGATGAACATCACGCCATTGTTCACGATGGGCGGCGCTTCGTGGCCGCTGGTGACGCCGGTCGACATCACCCAGACCGGCTGGAGCTGCTTCACGTTGGCCGTGGTGATCTGGTTGAGCGGGCTGTAGCCCCAGCCGTTCCACGTGCGCCGGATCATCAGCCAGTCGCCGTCTTCGGGCCTGGCGAGGCGCTCGGCCGTCACGGTTTTATAGTTCTTCAGAATCTCCGGCATGGGCGGCGGAGGCGTGGGCGGCACGGGCGGAAGACTTTGAACCTGCGCCGCCAGAGGCAGCGAAACGAGGAGCAACAGCAGGGATTGCTTCTTCATCATGAGTTCAGCCTTGCTCGAAGGTGATGCGCGCGGTGAACGGCTTCGCCACCGCGAGCTTGCCATCGACGATTTTCAGGGGAAGGGCAGGGAGCGGATGGTCCGCAGGACCGTCCAGAACTCTGGCGCCATCGCGCGGATCGAATTTCGAGGAGTGGCAGGAGCAGAACAGCGTCTGGTCGTCCGCGACCCAATCCGTCACGTCGCAGCCGGCATGGCTGCAGATGGCGCTGTAGGCGACGGCGCCCTCCGCCGACCGGGCCTTCGTCTCTGCGCTCATCTTCTCCGGATCCACGCGGACCAGCAGAACGCGATTGAGGCGCGAGCCGCTGCGCTGGGTTTTATCGGCGGGGTCCATGGCCCACGCGAGGATCTGTTTCGAGCCGGCGTGAATATCGGCCGGCGTGAGGGGCGTGCCGGCGGCGTCGCCGGCTTTGACGAGGAAGTCACCCTCTTTGGGCCGCGCGGCGGAGGGGTTGTCCTGAGCTTTCAGAATCGAGGTCAGGCCGAGCCCCAGCCCGGTTTTCAGCAGGTCGCGCCGGCTCTTTTCGAAAGTGTCCAAGCGGAATTCCTCCAGGGAATTATACAGCCGGAGAAAAAAGAAAGCGGGCCAGCTTGCGCTGGCCCGCCCGGGGTTTGTGACTGTGTTTCGATCAGAACGAGATGCGCACGCCGAACTGCGCGGCGCGCGGTCCACCCTGGCCGAAGGTCTGCGCCACGCGCTGGGTCGCCTGACCGAACGCGAAGCTCTGCGGCGTTTTCAGCGCATCGAGCGTGAAGCTGAACCCGGAGAGGTTCGCCACGTTGAGTGCGTTGAACATTTCCGCCATGATCTGCATCTGATAGCGCTCCTTCATCTTGAACGTCTTGGTCAGACGCAGATCCTGGGAGATCAGCGGCTGGCCGAGCGAGTAGTTGGAGGGCAGGACAAGCGTCGGGAAGACCGTGCCGTTGGCGGCTTTGGTTCCCGCGTAGGTCGAGTTGAACTGAGCGACGGCCGACGCAATCTGGGCCTTGCTGCAGCCGCCGGTGTTCGCGCAATCGACCGGCAGGCCCGGCAGGGGCTGGCTGGTGGTCGCGTCGCCCGGCAGCGGGTAGTTGCCGATGCTGATGGTTGCGGGGGTCGCCGAGATCATCGAAGAGTTGAGGCTGAGCGAGAATCCCAACGGCAGGTTGTAGACGCCCGAAATGTTGAGGTTCTGGTGCGCCAGCGTCTGGCCGTATCCCGACATCCAGTTCACGGTGTTGTAGTAACCGGTGTCGGAATGCAGTTCCTGGAAGGCGTAGGAAACCGTGAAGGTGTAGTTGTGCGTCAGGCGCTTCATCACCTTCATCACAAGGCCTTCATAGATGGAGCGGCCCTGGTCGGTCCAGACCGTGATGGCGCCGGTTGAACACTCCTGACCGGCCACGAACAACTGCGCCTGCGTGCAGGCCGGAATCACCGGGCTGACCGCGCCGTTGACGTACAGGTTGTTGTGGTTCATGTCGACTTCGCCGAGCGAGACGTTCTCGCCCTGGCGGCGAGCCCAGTCAGCCTGGAGCACGATGTCATGCCCCAGATCCTGCTGGACGCCGATCGAGGTCTGGTAACTGCGCGGGAGCGGGAAGCCGCCCGGAGGATACATCTCGACGCCCGTCTTGGCCAGATCGATGCCGGTCACCGTGTAGGCGCCGCTCGTCTGCGGGCTTGCCTGGCCGAGTTTCGCCGCCACGGTGCCGGCCTGCGTCAGCACGATATTCGTGAACTGCGCCACCGACAGGTTCGTGATCTGGCTGATCGGGATCGGCGCGCCGACAGGAATCGTCGAAAGCGTGCTGAAGTTGAAGATGCCGGGGTAGATGTTGGTGAACAGCGTCGAGCCAACCGTGGCGCGGCCATCGCCCGGAGGTCCGATGGATGCGCCGGAGCGCAGCTTGTAATAGCCCGGCGTGCCGTCCCAGTAGATGCCGGCGCCGCCGCGAATGACGGTCTTCTTGCTCTTCGTCGGGGTCCAGGCGAACCCGAACGCGGGCTGGAATTCCTTCAGGTTGTTGGAAGTGGGCGCCGTGTTACCCGCGCCGAAGATCGGGGCGAGGTAGGCCGGGAAGTTGAGGCCGACCGGATACCAGCCGGTCTGTCCGTTCCAGGCGAGGCCGTAGTTGATCGTCAGTCTGTCGTTGGCTTTCCAGACGTCCTGGATGTAGAGGCGATACTGCGACTGCGGCTCGTTGGCCGCCCGGTTATATGGAGCGGGGGTCGCATCCGGACCGACGCCGATGCCCTGGAAGAGCGCGCTGCCCAGCGTATAGACCGGAAGGTTGTTCACGTCGGCGTCCGTGTTGATCGCCGACGGAACACCGGCGAACAGGGCGTTCACAGTGGCCGACCCGAGATAAGGCGCGTAACCGGCCTTGACGGCCGCGACGCTGGACGGGGTCAGCACGGAACCGCAGTACGGCGTGCAGAAGCCCCAGAGGCCGGCGGAAATCGCGCGGGTCGCGTCTCCACCGAAGCGGATCCGGTGCGAGCCCTTCTGCCAGCTCACGTTATCGGTTTCTTCAAAGCGGCGGGTGTTGCGCGCCTGGGGCGAGTTGAGGTTGTTGCCCACGGCGAAACCGCCCACGGCGTAGAGGGTCGGGAGCAGTCCGCCCACGCAGGGCGACTGGCACTGGCCGGCGGCGGTGGGGAAGTTCTTGTTGCTCCAGTAGTTGTAATTGAACCGGGCATCGTTCACGATGTTCGGGGTCAGCGTGCTGGTCAGGCCGATGATCGACTGGTCCGCCCAGTTCGAGTTGTTGGCCCAACCGGACGGATCTTCCGTGATGAGGCTGGGTCCGAAACCGTTGTTCCCATCGTGTGTATACCGCAGGAACATGTTGTTGTTCGTGTTGATATGGTGATCGAAGCGGATGTTGTACAGGTTCGCGTTGTAGGGGCTTGGCGCCGGCGCATCGAGTGCCGCGACGGCCGGGTCTGTGGCAACTGTCGCCAGAGCCTGCACCTGCGCGGTGCGTTCGTACGCGAAGAAGAAGAACGTCTTGTCCTTGATGATCGGTGCGCCGATCGCGGCGCCGGGTTGCTTGCGGACGAAGTACGGGTTGCCCGTCTCGCCGGGCGTGCGAGCCAGCAGCGGGAAGGCCGCCGTGTTGCGGTCGCGATAGAAGAAATAAGCGCTGCCGTGGAAATCGTTGGTGCCCGAGCGCGTCAC
>DASPQQ010000068.1:0-7759 GCA_035624885.1 Bryobacteraceae bacterium
ATGACGGCGTCTGAGCCACGGGCCTTCAGCTCAGCGATGACCTCCGATATTGGACGGCCGACAGGTCTGGATGGTTTGAGCACCGCAATTGGCTCGTGCTCGTCTTCGATGACAATCTCAACGCCTTGACGCACTTTGGCAAGGGCACCGTGGGGATCACGGGCAAGTTCGGCCTCGCTCATGTGTACCGTCATGCTGATTAGATGATAGCGGGGTTTTGTGTCTCGGCGACTCAGGAAACGATGCTCGCCCCGGTAATCCGAACGACTCGGACCCGCACCAAAGACCCTCAGTTGAACTGCACGCTGGCTTCCGTTGCCCGGATGGGCCCGACCAAGACGGGCACTTTGAGCCCTTCCCGGAAGAACATCACCTCAGAGCCTTGAGAGGCCTTCCGCGCGCTATAGCCAATCCTGTAGGTCACGTAAGGGAAGGCGCTGTACAGCCTAGCTTTTGTCGCCTTCTTGCTTCGAAAGCACCGTTTTTCATGGATATCCCCGTCGAAAGCCCCGCTAAGCCACGGCCGCCAAGCCACCCCGCCGCACCAGCGACAGCAGTTTCAGCGATGCCCCCGACGGCCGCTTCTCGCCGCGCTCCCACTTGCTCACCAGACTCGGCGTCACGTTCAGATAATTCGCAAAAACCGACTGGCTGACGTTTTCCTTCTCGCGCAGAGCCCGGATCTCGGCGGGCTTCAGCGGCTCGATCGGCGTAAGGCAGGCCTCGTCGAATCGGCGCATGGTCTGCTTATCGATGGCTCCCACGCGGTGGAGGGCGTCCATCGTTTCATGAATCGACGCCATGGCCTCGCTTCGGTACTTTTTATCTGCTTTGCTTCGGCCCATGGTCCGACACCTCGATAAAATCCCCTCGTCGCAACAGCTCCGCGAGTTGCCCTTCCGTCAGCGCCAGCACGTGCCTCGCCGCCTCCCGGAACTCGCGTGTCTCCCGAGCGTCGATGTTTGCGCGGGCGCTCTTCGAGAACCCATAAATGAAAAAAGCTCGCTCACCGCGCCGAAAGAACACGATCGCGCGATATCCTTTCGACCTGCTCTGACCGGGGCGCCCAATGCGCTGTTTGATGACTTCGCCGCCAAGCGGTGCGTCGGTCTGGCCTTGTTCGGCACGCGCGATGGCTTCGCGCAACGCCTCATCCGAAATCCCTTCCCGGCGCGCGAAACGGTGAAACCATCGGGATATGAAGACACGCACATAGACTCCTTCATTCTATAGCACTGAGTGCCATAGTTCTGGCGCGCCGGGACTGCGACCCGCGCGTGGTTCAGGCTATTAGTGGCCGAGTTCATCTCAATTCTCCCGGCGGGGCCGCACTGGCTCATTTCAAGCCATGGCGATGTGTGGAATCCGGGCGTGTTGAGCATGGTGAGCACGGTGGTGCGGCACGAGAGCGCGAAGCGCGACGAATTCAGGCCGCGGGTTGCGGGCGGGATTCCACAGCCCCGGCTTTGAGATCGCGCTCGAGTTTCCAGGAGAGGAAGAGGCTCGCCAGCACGAAGCCGAGGAAGAGATAGAAGCCGGCGAGAACTTTCGAGCTGTCCGTCGGGATGACGATCTGGGCGCCGGGAGCTTTGAGCCCGCCGAGCGCGTTCGAGATCACGCCGTTGAAGGCGACGTAGGACATGAAGGTGGCGAGGGCGAGGACGTCCGCCATCGACCATTTCGAGGATTCGAGCGCGAAGAATCGGGCGATGCGGCTGGTGCGGAGCCATTCGCGACGCATGAGGCAGACGCCCAGGGTCAGCATCTTGAGCGCGGGGAAAACGATGCTGAAGGTGACGAGCAGTATGGCGACGACCATCATGTCCCACTGGCCGATCTCGATCAGGGTGCGGAAGACTTCGAGCACGGTTTTGCTCTGGTAATAAAAGATCTGCTCGTCAAAGGAAACCGGCGAACCGAAGAACGTCATGCCGACTTTGGAGATTTTGGCCTCCACTTCGAGCATGGGCGAGAAGACGCCGCCGATGAGCAGAGTGATCGACAAGGCCATCAGGACGACGATCTCGTACCAGCGCAGCGCGGGACGGCGGACCAGCAGCAGGATAAACGCGAGAGCAGCCGCGGCAACCGCCAGGATGGTGGATTGCTGGATCTCACTGTCGTGAGCGGCGATTTTATTGCCGAGGATGACGCGGCAGGCCTGGGCGTCGGGGCAGCCGTTCTGCTTCAGGATGGCGTTGAAGTACGTCATGTCGACGGGGCTGAAGGTGTTCTTCGCGCCATCGGCGATGATGCCGGAGATGTATTTTTTGATCGCCTCCTTGTTCTCTTTGCTGCCGAGTTCAGAGAGGACGACGCCCGCGAACTGCGGCACCTGCGGCTTCAGGTTATTGAGCATCGCCGTCGCCATCATGGCCGTGGCCTGGGCGGCGAAACCGGGTGGGGGCGCTCCGGGTTTCGGTTTGGGCGCGATCTGTTCCTTTAGCTGATCGAGCAGGCGGTAGAGCGATTTCTCCACCATGGGGCGGAGGCTCGCGCCATTGTTGGCGGTGAGATCGAGCGTATCGACCTGCTTCCGGATGACGGGGAGGATCTGTTCCACCCAGCGATCGGCGTTGAAGATGCCGTAGCGGGCGTGGCCGATTTCGGCGAGCTGGTAGCGGATCTCGCGGCGCGCCGAGAGCTCGTTCATGGTGCGCTGGGTGAAGAAGATGGCGGGCGCGAGGAGCAGGATGGCCAGCGCGAGACGAAGGTCGAATCCGCGCGCGGTGGGCGATTGCTCCATGAGTGGGCCGAGACGATTATACCGGGGAACTGACGAATCGTTATACTCGGGACCATGTCCGCTGCCGCATTCGCGATGGTTCAGCTCGGCGACCTGATTGGCCGCCAGCTCGAGCCGTTACTGCTGGATGAAACGGTCGAGTGGGAACGCGAACTCGACTGGGATTTTTCCCGCTCGGCGGAGCTGGTGCGGCATTTCACGGATACGAAATCGCTGGCGGGAGCGGCGCTGCTCGATCGCGGCGAAGTGGTGGGGTACGGGTACGCGGTCATCGAAGAGCACAAGGCGCTGGTGGGCGATGTTTATATGCGGCCGGGATGGCGGACCCAGGATGCGGAAGTTCGTTTGTTCGGGACGATTCTCGATGCGCTGACGGGAATGCCGGGATTGCGGCGCATCGAGAGCCAGCTCATGCTGCTCGATCCGGCAGTGGGCGAGGCGCTGCGCCGAACGCGGCCGATCACGATCTCGGAGCGGATGCTGATGTCGATCCCGGAGCCGCCGATGTGGCGGGCGGCGAAGGCGCCGGGGCGGTTCCGCATCGAAGGATGGTCGGAGCACCATCAGGAGCTGGCGGCGACGGTGATTGCGCTCGCGTATGCGCATCACGTCGACAGCCGGATCAATGAGCAGTACCTGTCGGTGGCGGGAGCGCGGCGGTTTCTGAGCAACATTGTGCAGTATCCGGGGTGCGGAACGTTCTTCCGGCAGGGGTCGATGGTGGCCTTCGATGCGCGCGGCGGATGGGTGGCGGGGATGGTGCTGGCGAGCATGGTGGCGCCGCGGACGGGCCACATCACGCAGCTCTGCGTGACGCCGCAGGCGCAGGGAACGGGGCTCGGACGCGAGCTGCTGCAGCGATCGATGGACGCGCTTTACCGGCACGGCGCGCAGCGGGTGAGCCTGACGGTAACGGCGGCGAACCGGCCGGCGGTGGAGCTGTACCGGAGCACCGGGTTCCGCGAGATGCGGCGGTTTCTCTCGTATACGTGGGACGGAAAGTAGTACACCCCGCTCCAGCGCGGCCCTGAACTCACGGCGACATGTGCGCCGGTCTTTCAGGACCGCCGAAAACCTGTCAAGCCACGAAACGGTAGGCGATGTAACCGAGGAGGGCGCCGGTGCCCGAGCCGACGAGGATGTCGCTCAGGAAGTGCATGCCGACGATGACGCGGGAGATGGCGACGTTGGCTGCGAGGAGCAGCAGCAGCGGCAGGATTTCCGGATAGAAGGAGCCGAGCGAGAGCGCGACGGCGAAAGCCGTGGTCGAGTGGCCGGACGGGAAGGAGAATTTATCGCGCGTGATGATGTTGGCCCAGCAGTGGGGTTCGATATCGCGCGGGCGCGTGCGGCAGACGATGCGCTTCACTTTGTGGAAGACGACGATGCCGACGGCGACGGCGCAGGCCGCGGCTTCGATGGCGCGGAAGCGCAGCGCGTCGGGAGAGAAGAGAACCGCGATGCCGATGAGGCCCCAGAGCCAGCCATCGCCGGCGCGGGTGGCAAGGAGCATCCACCAGCGGAACCAGCGCGGGGCTTCCCAGCGGTTCACCCTGCGCATCAGATTGTAATCCGGCGCGGAGAGACGCTGCGTGGCTCGGGCGAGAGTCGTCATGCCGCTTTTGCCTCACTGGCGGGCAGCGGCGCGGGTACGCGGGACTTGGCGCAGGGTTCGGTGCGGGTTTCCCAGTACGCAGCGAACGCGATTTCGCGCACGTAGTTGCCGAGAGTCACAAGGGGCGCGGCCGCGAAGAGAGCGGCGCCGAGAAGCATCCAGGGCTTCGTTTTCACCAGCGAAGCGCCGATGCCGAGAACGGCGGAGGTCAGTTTCCAGTAATCACCCGCTTCACCCATGGCGATTGCCTGTCCGCGGCGGAGTCCCGCCAGAAATTCCTGTGCATTCCGAGCGCCAGGAACGTGGGTGAAGGTGCGGCCGACGGGGCCAAGAGTGTGCGCATCACTACCGCCGAGCGCGGGCTTGTTGAAGCGGCGTGCGAAATCGTACGCGAGGCGGTTGGAGCGCGGCAGCATCATGCCGTTTAAAGTTTCAACTCCGTGAAAACCGCGTGCAAAAATGGCAAAGTCGTCTTCCGTGCGCGGGCCGTTGAGACTCGAATACGCGTGGTTGACGGTTACGAACAGGTTATTTTCCACCGCGTAGGCGAGCAGGCTTTCGATATCGGTACGGCGGCGCTGCAGCTCTTCGTGGTCTTTTTCGTCAATGCCATAGACGCCGGCGTGCATCTCTGTGCCGCTCGGCATGGTGCAGCTGACTTCTTCCGAGAGGAAGAAATCGGGATAGCGGCGCAGATCTGCGACGGCGCCGATGGAATCGTGATCCGTTACGGTTACGAGGTTCATGCCGCGCCGTTTCAGGGTTGCGTACAGCGCGTGCGGCTCGTTGTAAGACTCCAGACACACACGGGAGAGCACAGGTACAGTGCACATGCCCGAGTGTGTGGTGTGAACGTGCAGGTCGCACTTCATGCCCCCGTTGTAAAACGGCGGTCGTTACAGATCGGTGATTTCCACACGAAACAATCGTGAAGGAATTGTTTTTGAGACTGTAATTGCGCAGAGATAGGACCGGGAAAATACTTATTTCCCGGCGCGAAGACGGTTATAGCAGCGATCGAAGAAATCGTGCGAGCGGAAGGGTACAGGCAGGAGAGGTCCGGGCGCGGGGAAACGGGAACGGTGAGAGCCGCCACATGCGGGCAGACCCCCACCGTTCGGGTGACGAAGCGCCGGCCGGGCTACTTCGACGGCGTCGCGGCAGGCTTTGCGGCCGGCGTCGCGGACGTCGCCGGCTTCGTCGACTTCTTCACGTGTTTGTGAGTCTTCGTGGTGCTGGCGGCGGGCTTCGTCGACGCCGGGTTGCCCGCGGGGGCCTGGGCAGCGAAGGACAGGGCGGCGGCCGCGACGAGGGTCAGGGTCATGCCGATGATTTTCGAGGTGATGGTTTTCATTGCTTTGGTTCTCCTTTTCGAGGCGCATTCGCCTTCATCCGTAATGACGAACGGGATTATTAACCGGGTCTGAAGGCGCGATTAAATCCGGTTCACGCCGATGCCGTAGGATGTTGGGGGGACAATGCCGCACAAAGACGCTCATCTGATCACCGTTCAGCAGCACATCGTGCAGCAGCAGGAGGCGCATTCGCCCGATTCGCGCGGCACGTTTTCCTGGCTGCTTTCCGGCATCACGCTGGCTACCAAGATGATCCAGGCGCGCATCCGGCGCGCCGGATTGCTCGATGTGGCGGGCGCGGCGGGCGGGACGAACGTGCAGGGCGAGGTACAGCAGAAGCTCGATGTTTTCGCCAACGAGGCATTACTGCACTGCCTCGGCGGACGGGATGCCGTCGCGGTGCTGGTTTCGGAAGAAAACGAAGAGCCGGTGACTTTCGACCGCGCCACCGAGACGGGCAAGTACGTGGTGGTTTTCGATCCGCTGGATGGTTCCTCGAATATCGACGTGAACGTGAGCGTGGGGACGATCTTTTCCATCTTCCGCCGCGAGAGCGGGATGACGGCGGATGAAGCGGTGCTGCAGCGCGGGCTGAAGCAGGTGGCGGCGGGATATGTCGTCTACGGGTCGTCGACGCTGTTCGTTTACACGGCGGGTTACGGAGTTTACGGATTCACGCTCGATCCTGCGGTCGGCGCGTATATTCTGAGCCACGAAAACATGCGGATGCCGGAGCAGGGTTCGTATTATTCGGTGAACGAAGCCAACGCGCACAGGTTTCCGGAGGCGTATCAGACTTATCTCCATCGGCTGCGCTCGGGCGCGCTGGGACGCGAGTACAGCTCGCGATATATCGGATCGCTCGTCGCGGATTTTCACCGGACCCTGATCAAAGGCGGAGTGTTTCTTTACCCGCCGACAGCGACCCATCCGGGCGGCAAGCTGCGGCTGCTCTATGAAGCGAATCCGATGGCATTTATTGCCGAGCAGGCGGGAGGGATGGCGACGGATGGCTGCGGCCGGATTCTCGAAATCCAGCCGCAGGACATCCATCAGCGCACGCCGCTGGTGATGGGCAGCAGGGTCGAGATGGAAGAGTTTGCGCGTGTCTCCGGACGCGACTGACGCCGTCCCCGATATACGTTCTTCCGGAGCCGTGCTAGCATCGGTCTAACCTTCATATTCAACGACTTGTTTCACAGACTGAGTCGTCTGCATTCGCACTTCAGGGAGCAGCAGATGTTTGATAAGGGATTTACTGGACGTTGCCGGCTCGCATGCGCCACGAGCCTCTTTGCTCTGGCGGCAGTGCCGGTCTTCGCCCAGTCGACCGGCGCGATCCAGGGGACCGTTACGGACTCATCGGGAGCAGCGGTTCCAAATGCGGCGGTGTCCGTCAAGGATCCGGCTCACGGCGTCGACCGGAGCACGGTGACCGATTCAGCCGGGATTTACTATGTGCCTTCTCTGCCGGTGGGAACTTACAGCGTCGGGGTGACAGCCAACGGGCTGGCGCCCACCGAAGCGAAGGGCCTGATTCTGGACGTGGGCCTTACGGTGACGCAGGATTTCAAGCTGAGCGTAGCCTCGTCCGCCGTTGTGATCGAGGTGGAGGCCACCGCGCCGCTGGTGGATACGAGCACGGCGTCGGTGCAGCAGGTGGTGAACGAGCGGCAGGTGCAGGAGATTCCACTGAACGGCCGGCACTTCACCGATCTTTCGCAGATGACGGTGGGGACGGTGACGGGGCCGGCGGTCGGCAACCTGACGGTGCCGCTGCGCGGACAGGGCACGTTCTCCTTCAATTCGGCCGGCGGGCGCGAAGATACCGTGAACTTCATGGTCAACGGCATCAACATGAATGATTCGAACAACCAGCAGGTGACGTTCCAGCCGACCATCAACACGATCGACGAATTCAAAGTGGATAACTCGACCTTCAGCGCGGAATACGGGCGCAATTCCGGAACGATCGTGAACGTGGCGACGCGGCCCGGCGTGAACGTGTGGCACGGCGAAGCCTACGAGTACCTGCGCAACAAC
>DASPQQ010000069.1:0-17319 GCA_035624885.1 Bryobacteraceae bacterium
TGCCGATGGCCTTCATGAAAGCGGCCTTTCTGGGCGACGCGGCGAAGTTCTATCACGGGCCGATCACGGTTTCGAATGACGGGACATTCGTGAGCCTGCCGGCCGGGAGCAGGCAGATTCTGCTGCGGGAGCTGCTGTAGATGATTTTCGGGAAATTCGCCGTTCTCGCCGCAGCCGTGCGGTAGTTATTGCCGCCGCGGTTCGACGATGGGAAACACGGCGTCGAAATCGTCGAGGAAATCGAATAGCTGGGTCACTTTTGCGGCATCGCCGCTGACCTGCGCATCGCCGCGCTGAATCGCATCCGCCATGGTGCGTTGCTTCAGAACCACGGTTTCGAACGCGGCACGCGCCATCGTGACGGTGGCATCGGCGTTCGCGTCGTTCTTGCCCATGACCGCCGTCAGGGCTCCGTGCGAGAGATTCGACGCCGCCGATTCCTTCGTATCGGTGAAATGCCAGTTGATGACCGACCGCGCCGTGCCGGCGCGCGGGCCGTTGAGCCGGGTGCCGAGATAGTCGAAGGCCAGGCTGAGACTCATCGAGTGCAGAAGATCCGGCGTCACCCCAACCGATCGCCGCGGCGCGCCCGGCCCGTTGCGCAATTCCTGCGCGCCGAGCAGATAGGCATTGCGCCACGTGGCCGACTCGGCGAGATAGCCGAGTTGCTCAAACGCCTGCGCCGCCAGAGCCCGTGCTTCCTTGTTCGCGGGATCGGCGTAGACCACCTGATCCATCACCTGCGCGACCCAGCGGTAGTTACCCGCCTTGTAATCCTCCCGCGCCCGCGCGATCACGGCCGCCGCGCCGCCCATATACTCGACATATTTCTTCGCGTCTTCGACCGGCGGCAGCGGGTTCAGATCGGCGGGGTTTCCGTCATACCAGCCGATGTATTTCTGATAGACGGCTTTCGAATCATGTGAGAGCGTCCCGTAATATCCGCGCGTGGACCAGTCGTTCTCGAGCCCCGGAGGCGTCGTCAGCCTTTCGGCGATTTCGGCCTGCGTATAGCCCTGGTTCATGAGCCGGACGCTCTGGTCGTGGACGTATTTGTAGAGATCGCGCTGGTTGCGCAGCCGCTCGACCACGCGCGCGTTGTCCCACACCGGCCAGTGGTGCTGCGCGATGAGCGCCTGCGCATCCGATCCAAAGCGTTCCAGCGCTTCGCTGATGTAATGCGACCAGCCTTCGGCGTCGCGCACTTCCGTCCCGCGCAGGGGCAGCAGGTTGTGCAGCGTGTGGGTCGCGTTCTCCGCCATATCGAGAACGTGCGATTGCGGCAGATAGACATGCATTTCAGCCGGCGCTTCGGACGCGGGCGCGAGCTGGAACACCATCGCGACGCCGTCGACCGTGCGATTCTCGACCGCCTGCGCAATGGTATCGGTTGGCGCGATGAGAGAGTTGCCGGGCGCGCCGCGCGAATCCCATTTGCCGAGGCCGGCATCCACGTTGCCACGCTCGCCTCTGGGCAGAGTGACGCCGAACTGATAGTTGGCGCGCCGCGACATCGCGTTGCCGGCAATGACGCTCTCTGAAACAGCTGCCTCCATGAACCCCGCCGGCGCGATGATCTTCGTTTTGCCCGCGACCACGTCGGCTTCGCTCGTGACGCCTTTCACGCCGGCATAGTGATCGCTGTGGCTGTGGGTATAGACAACCGCGACCACGGGCTTGCGCGGCCGGTGCGCATAGTAAAGATCCAGAGCTTCATGCGCCGAGGCGACGGTCGAGAGCGTGTCGATGATGATCAGGCCGGTCTGGCCCTCCACGATGGTCATATTGGCGAGCGAGAAGCCGCGCACCTGGTAGACGCCGTCCACGACCTTGAACAGCCCGTTGATGCCGTTGAGCTGCGCCTGGCGCCAGAGGCTCGGATTCACCGTCGGAGGCGCTTCCTGCTCGAGGAACTTGTAGCGATCGGGATTCTGCGCATCGGGGGTGGTGGCGATAAAGCCGCGGTTCGCGTCCTCGAAATCCTGGCGGTCGTTGAACGGTAGTTGCGTGAGAACCGCGCGGTTCGCCGCCGCCACCTGCGGTTCGGCCGGGAGCGGCGATTGCCCCAGCGCGGCAGACAGACATGCAAAAAACGGACAAAAGATCAGCGCGTGCTTCATTGGAGTGCGACCATTCTATAAGGCTGAAGTCCTGATGAATATCGCCTCCGCTTTGTTTCCAGCCACCGCGGATAACAGAATCCGCGGCATGAAACTGCCGGTTTATCTCTTCGCTCTGATTGCCATCGTCAGCACGGTCCGAAGCTGCATCCACATTCTTGCGCCGGATGGCGGGGCAGGGAGCATCGCCGGAATGGATTTGTCTGTGGCCGGCGCGGACGGCATCATCTTCTCCTTCGCGCTGTGGGGCACCGCGCAGTTGATCTATGCGCTGATCCAGCTCGCCGTGGCCTTTCGTTATCGTTCGCTCGTGCCCGCTATGTACCTGCTGCTGATGGTGGAAACGCTGCTCCGCATGCTGGTGGGCCGGATGAAACCCGTGCACTTTGCGCACACGCCGCCCGGCGCGATCGGCAACCGGGTTATTTTGCCGCTGGCCGCGCTGATGCTGATTTTGTCGCTGAAGCGGACCTCATCACCCGCGCCAGATCCTCGTACTGATCGGTAGCGATCAGATTCACGCCGGCTGCGGCCGCCGCCTTCCAGCGGATCATGGCCGCGTCGCGCGAGCCGAAGTTGTAGCCTTCGCTCCAGCCTTTGTTGTCGGCTTCGGTAAACCCGTCGAGCGTGTAGAAGCGGATCCAGAAACCGAGCTGGTGGGCGCGGTCGACGAGAGATCGCAGCCGTTTCTCATCGGCCGCGGTCCAGTCGCCCGCATGAGGCTGGCCGCCTTCTTCCACCTCCGCCCACGAGTTGTTCCACCAGCGGCGGTAGTTGGTCGGCTTCTCGTTCAGCAGATATTCCGGCGCAAGCGTCGCCGCGGCATGCGCGCGTGCCGGTGCCGTCGCGCCCTCGATCTTCCCGGTATGCGCCGAGCCGAACAGGCGCAGTTTCGCGCCCGCCGGGACTTCGTCGAAGAACACTTTCTCCTGCGCATCCGAATCTTCCGTCAGCACCAGCAGCGGCTTCGGCTCGAAGGGCATCAGGCGATTGCGGTCCGCCGTGTTCTGCGCTGTCGTGATCCAGCTTTCGTATTCGCCCAGCAATTGCCAGACGGCGTGGAGCAGTTCGGGCCGCGTGTCCTTGAAATCGAAATGCAGAACGATCAGCGGCCATTTCGCGCGGTCGTTCTCCCGCAGGGCCTTCTCGACGATCGGGCGCACCGGTTCGAAGAAATAGTCGCGCAGGCCGGGTTCGCTGCCGGTCGGCTTGTCGGTGTGGGTGACCGCGATGCGGCCCTTGCCGGTCGCGGGGTCGACGTACCATGCCAGATCCTGCTCGACGCCGATCGGATAACCCGACTGGAGCGCGCGCTGCAGCCGATCCGCCCACTGGCCCTCGTAGGGATAGCAGTTGTGAGCGTCCGGCACCGGCAGGCCGTTGTTCAGAAACCCGAAACCGGTGTTCTGCGCGGCCAGCGGCGGCAATAGAAAGATCAGCAGTCCCAGCGATCGCTTCATTGCCTCAACGATAGCCCACTTGCGTAAAGGCAATATGACGATTCTGCCCCGCGTACCGGTACCCGAAAACAGGTAGTAGTATCCCCTTCGGCCGAAACGGAGCAACATCCCCGATTCCCCAAAACACACAATCACGACCCCGAAGTGTGACTTTGGGCCCAGTTCGAAGTGTTCCGGCAGAAGGGACGCCGAGGCTGGAGGAAGAAGTGAAGATGAATACGATACGACAAAGACGCCTCAGGGAACTCCGCCGCCGGCTCGCCATCATTGAGACCGCGATCACGGAGTTCGAGCGGCTTGAGGTCCTGCTCCGAAGGTCCACAGGCCGCACCAACCGCGCGATCCTCTTCCAGGGTTACAGGGGTTTCGCCACAAGAGTACCGCCGGGAGCCGGCGGCGGGCCCGGCCCGTCAAAGGCCTTGCGCTCCGGCTTCGGGGGAACTGCGCAAAGAAGTGTTCGCCGCGGCTAGCGGCGAGCCTGCACGCTTTCGCCCTTCGGCTTCGCCGGCCTCGTCTGCTCCTCGGGGAGCATCATCCCGTAGCCCGGTGCTTCCGGAAGGGTGTTGCCGGCCATTTCGGTGGGAGTCGGTCCCTTCGGCGCCGGACTGCTGTGGGTGGCGATTGCGTTGAGCAGGTCGCCCGGGCGCTGCGTGCCCTCATCGGATCTGCTTCTGTTGCAACCCACGAGAGCGAGAGCGAGGATGCCGGTTACGACGAGACTACGGATAGACATGGATTTCTCCTGCACTCTGAGCCCAGCAGATTGCGTGCCACTTTCGGCATACCGATTTCCGTGGAGTTGCCGAATATAAAGGCCGGAAGCAATGCGGGCAGCGAGGCCGCGATCGCCATCCCGCGGATCACCGGTCTCAAGAATCGCGGATCGATTGGCAGCGCAAGGGGTTAGCACCTCGAGCGCACGCCCGTGGTTGAGGCGGTCCCGCGGCTGCCGGAGCCGAACCCCGCCGCTTCGATTCACCCATCGACGCGAGAAGCGGGAAGTCCCGCGAGCGCATTGGCGCCTGCGGCGGCGCAGCCGATCGTGTGCGATATCGCGCATCAGGCTCTAAGGAAAAGGAGAACCAGCGGTGCGAAGCTGCCGGGACATGGACACAGGGTTGGGTTCAGCGCCATCCGGATTCGGGGCCAACCGCATCAGCGAATCGCCTGCGGGTGTAACCCATGTCTCCGGAACGTTTTGTTATCCATGTGTCCGGTCCGGACACAGATAAAAGATGGTGGGCGCGCAGGGACTCGAACCCCGGACCTCCTGCGTGTGAAGCAGGCGCTCTAACCAGCTGAGCTACGCGCCCTTCAGGTGGGAATCCTCATTTTAATACACGCTAAACTGAGGCTGGACTCCGCTTGCATCCCGCCGACCCGCGCGCAATCTACTCCGCCCGCCTGCATGATCGCACCGGCACCCTGGCCGCGCTCAGCCAGCGGAGCAGCCGCATCGCGGCTCTCCGGCTCCTCGTCTTCCTGGCCGCGGCCGCCATCGCCTGGTTCGCCATTGGCGGCCAGCTTGTCATCTGGTGGATCGCGGCGCCGATTGCGGCCTTCATCGCCCTCGTTTCGCGGCAGGCCAGGCTGGAGCGCGACATCGAACGCACCCGCCGCGCCATCCGCTTCTTCGAGCACGGCATCGCGCGGCTCGAACACCGCTGGCAGGGAAGCTCGGAAAACGGCGGCATCCGCTTCCTCGACCCGCATCATCCCTACGCCGCCGATCTCGATCTCTTCGGCCGCGCCAGTCTTTTCGAACTGCTCTCGACGGCGCGCACGCGCGGCGGCGAAGCGAGGCTTGCCTCCTGGCTCCTCGCGCCGGCTTCGCCCGAAGAACTCCGTGCGCGCCACGAAGCCGTCGGCGAACTTCGCCCTCTGCTCGATCTGCGTGAACGTCTCGCCGTTCTCGGCGACGATTTTCGCGCCGGCGTCAAACCGGAGGAACTTGCGGCCTGGGCCGGCGCGCCGGCGCGTCCCTGGCCAGGCGGCATGCGCCTCCTCGCGCTCATCCTCTCTGCGGGCGCGTTCGTTGCGCTGATCTGGCTGCTCGGCACCGATCTCGCCGATCGCAACGCCCGGATCGCCCTGCTCGCCGCCGGGCTGATCGAAGCGGCTTTCGCCGTTCCCATGCGCGCGCGCATTCTCGAAACGATTGCAGCGGTCGAAGAGCCGGCCCACGATCTCGATCTCCTCTCCCAGATCCTTGAGACGCTCGAAGCGCACCAGTTCCAGTCGCCCCTGCTCAAAAAGCTCCGCGGCCTGATTCAGGTGGATTGCCAGCCTGCTTCACGCCGCATCGCGCGTCTGCGCCGCCTCGCCGACATGATCGATTCGCGCGAGAATCCCATCGTCCGCGCTGTCGGTCCGGTGATCCTCTGGACCACGCAGCTCGGCATGGCGGTTGAAGCCTGGCGAGCGGAGAACGGTCCGCAGGTCGGCGGATGGCTCGAAGCGGTCAGCGAGATCGAAGCGCTCTCCGCGCTGGCCGGCTACGCCTGGGAGCATCCCGAAGATCCGTTCCCCGGATTCGCTCCCGCGGCCGACGCCTGTTTCGAGGCCGAAGCGCTCGGTCATCCGCTGCTTGCCGGCGATCGCTGCGTGCGCAACAGCGTCAGCCTCGTTTCGCCCGTGCGGCTCCTCATCGTGAGCGGGTCGAATATGTCGGGCAAAAGCACTCTGCTGCGCGCCATCGGCGTGAACACCGTGCTGGCGCTGGCCGGGGCGCCCGTCCGGGCCGCGCGGCTGCGCGTCTCTCCGCTCTCTCTCGGCGCCTCCATCCGCACCATGGATTCGCTCGAAGAAGGCAACTCGCGCTTCATGGCGGAAATCCTGCGGCTGAAGCAGATCCTCGAACTGCCGGCGCCGTCGCTTTTCCTGGTCGACGAACTGCTCGGCGGCACGAACTCGCACGATCGCGCCGTCGGCTCGGAAGGACTGATTCGCGCGCTGCTCGAGCGTGGCGCCATCGGGCTCGCCACCACGCACGATCTCTCGCTCGCCAGAGTGGCCGACGCCCTCGCGCCCGCCGGCGCCAACGTGCATTTCGAAGACCGCCTCGAAAACGGCAAACTGGTTTTCGATTACCGGATGCGCCCCGGTATCGTCACGCGCTCGAACGCGCTCGATCTCATGCGCGCCGTCGGCCTGAACGTTTAAGCGATCGGGCCCCGGAACGGCTGGCTGTAGTGCGTGTTCCAGTCGACCAGATCGATATTCAGCAACTGGTGGGTCACCGCCTTCATGTCGGCTTCCACAATCAGGTAGGCGTTCGGATCGTAGCGCGTCGCCGCCATCACCAGATGCTGCGGCCCGTAGGAACGGCCGAACTCATACCAGCGATGCCAGTGTCCGGAAACCACGCGCTGAATCGTATCGCGATGCTGCTTGATCAGCCGGTGCACGCCGTAGTCTTTCACTTCATCGGCCGAAACGATCGAAAGCGGGTAGTGGATGAACACGAACGAAGGCTTGTGCTCGCGCAGTTCCGCCTCGAACCAGTTGAGCTGCTCTTCGCCGAGCGAACCTTCCGCGGGCTTGAACTTCGCATGCCCCTTCGTCCACGTATCGCCGAGGAAGTTGTTCAGGTGGATGAATTTCCACCCGTGAAGCTCCACCGAATAATACGGCTTCACGCCCAGCTTGCGCCGGAACAGCTCATGGCTCATCTCGCGCGGGACATTGACGTCGTAATCGTGGTTGCCGAAGCCCACGTGCACGGGCATCGTGAACTTGTCGGTAATCGCCTTTGCATGATCGATGCGCGTCTGGTTTTTGAAGTAGAAATCGACATCCCGCGAAGGATAGTTGTGGAAATAGTCGCCGATGAGGAACACCTTCTCCATGCGCGGCTGAAGCGCATTGATCACAGCGCGCGCCGCTTCGAGCCGTTCCGCGGTTTTGAAAATCGACTCCGTATCTTCCTGGTTACCCTCCGGTCCCTTGTAGAACGGATCGATGATGTGGGAATCGGCAATGAGTGCGAAATAGAACTTCGAGCTGTCCGCCGCGGCCCGCGAAAACGGTGGAATCAGCAATGACGACGCAGCCGCGCCGCTCACCCGCAGGAATGTCTTTCGCGTCATAACGACTGAGAGTATAAGCCGCGAACGTGACAGGTTCGTGAAAGATTTCAGTACGCGACCGAGCGCTTCAGAGCCTCGACGCAATCCGCGTCGAGAGCCCGCGGCGCGTCTTTCGAGATCGTCTCGAGTACCTTCCCGGCAGGCAGCGCCTGGCGATACGGCCGCTCGTTGGAAAGCGCGTCGTAGATATCGGCCACCGCGAGAATGCGCGCGGGCAATGGCAGCTGGTCCGCGGTCAGATTGCGGAAATACCCGCTCCCATCGAGCTTTTCGTGATGCGATGCTGCCAGTTCGCTCACCTCGGCAAATCCCGGCACGCGCCGCAGAATCGAACCGGAATAATGAGGATGCCGCCGCACCACCATCCATTCCGCGGGCGTCAGCTTGTCCGGCTTGTCCAGGATGCGGCTGGAGACGCCGAGCTTCCCGATGTCATGCAGCAGCGCCGCGCGCCGGATCAGCGTGATTTCGGCCTTGCGCAGCGACATGGCATGCGCCATCCGCACCGCCGTATCGGCCACACCCGCCGAATGCCAGAACGTGTAGGGCGATTTCGCGTCGATGACTTCGGAGAACGCGATGCAGATGTTTTCGATCGTCTCCTCGGTTGCCGGCAGCGCCGCGCTGACCGGTTCCATCCCGGTCACCCTCCGCCCGGCTTCCCGCAGATCGTTCCACATGGCGCCGCGCTTCGCCACACTGCCCAGCGCATCCACCAGGCGCGGATCGAACCAGCGCCCGCTGCGCTTCCGCGCCATCGCCAGCGCCGCCGTGCGCCCGTGCTTCGTATGGAACACATCCACGTTTTGAGCCAGATTCATGATCCGGGAGAGCAGGGGAATCTCTTCGCCGCGCAAACCCCGCGGATGGCCGCAGCCGGCCCACAATTCATCGAGGCTGTAGATTGCCTCCGCTGCCGTCTCGGAGAGCCCGATGCGCCGCGCGATACTCGCGCCGCGCTCGCAGCGGATCGAAACCAGCTCCCGCGCGCTGCGTTTTTCGTTCAGCGCCATCTCGAACAGGGCCCGCGCGCGTTCGGGGAACGGCGCGCCTTTCTTCACATGCGAGAGCGCCCAGGCGATTGACTCGCGCCCGATCCGCGTCCAGTCGACCGTCTTCACGTCGCGTTTGGCCATCACGTCGTCGCTTCCAAGCATCTGCGCCAGGCGCGACGCGTTGCTGCTGCAGCCGGCGTCTTTCATCAGCAGGGCATAATAAAGGTCGCCACAGCGCTTCGCGTCGAGCCCGATCTCCGCCGCCAGATGCATTCCGATCACGCAGCTTCGCACCGCATGCCCCGCTGCCTGGCCTTCGGTCAGGTCGAGCGCATGGGAGAGCGCCGAGAGGACTTCGGAAACCCGGATCGCGCCGGGAACCTCCCGCGCCGGCGGAGTGTGCATCCATTCGCTGAGAATCGCGGCAGGCATCAGTCTGACCGTCTTATCGGGCGTTTACGGAAGTTTTATAGGGATTGACGTTAAAATTGCCCTGGGAACCGATTTCATGAAATCGCTGTGGCTGGCCGTGCTCTTTGCGGCAAGCGCGCCGCCCGCTCTGGCGCACCACTCCTTCGCCGCCGAATACGATGCCTCGAAACCGGTGAAGATCACCGGCGTCATCACGCGCATGGAATGGACCAACCCGCACGCCTGGATCTATCTGGACGCCCGGAGTCCCGATGGCGCCATCACGCACTGGGGCTTCTCGGCCAACCCCCCGGGCGTGCTGATGCGCCGCGGCCTCCGCCGCGAGGACATGAAGCCCGGCACCGTGATCCAGGTGGAAGGCTTCCGCGCCAAAGACGGCTCTGCCAACGGCTACGGCAGGAAAGTCACGTTCGGGGACGGCCGCAGCTTTTATATCTCCGGGGATACCTCGAAGTAATCACCCCGCGTGAGGCATGGGCAGGTACCGGCCGCGCTGCTTCATCGAATACATCCCGGCATCCGCCACACGGATCAGGTCCGATGTGCTTCCGGCGTCTTCGGGGAAAATCGCCATCCCGCAGCTGATGCGAATGTGCACCACTTTGCCGTCGACGGGGATCTCTCCATCCACACCGGCGAGCATCCGCTGCATCATGCCGTACATCGATTCGCGCGACGGCGCATTCTCCACCAGCGCCACGAACTCGTCGCCGCCCATCCGTGCCAGACAGACGTCCGCGCTCAGCACGGCGCGGAGCCGCTCGGCCACCACGCGCAGCGCCTGATCGCCGCCTTCGTGCCCGAGCGTGTCGTTGATCCTTTTGAAATCGTCGAGATCGCAGTAGATCAGAGCGATCCGCTGGCCCGTCTCCGTGGCGCGCCGGTCCGCCTGTTCGAGGCGCTCTTCGAAGAAGCGCCGGTTGGGCAGGTTGGTGAGCGAGTCGTAAAGCGCCAGCTTCTCGGTCCTGCGCTGCAGGTGCAGATTCGTCGCCATCGACAGCCCGAACGCGCAGCCCAGCGCGCAAATGTTCAGGGTCGCGATGATCATGAAGTCGCTCGGCTGCGGCTGATAGAAGACAGGCTCCACGTGCAGCGCAACGAACCCGCGCGCCACCAGGGAAACGCCGTGCAAAGCGAATCCCGCCGCGGTCGGCCAGTAAACCACCCGGTCGGCGCCCGGAACATGGCGCGCCATCTCCATTGCCGCCAGCAATGCCAGCGCGCCCATGAAGAAGCTGCTCACGGCCCCGCGTGCCCCGCCGTCTTCATGCACGAAAAGATACCAGCAGAACAGCGCAGCATAGCCGGCGGAAAGGACCAGATAAAGGCCCGTTGGCCGCCGCCAGCCGCGAAACGCGCGAACTCCGTCCAGCAGCAGCACCGCGCCCGCAAACACGGGGAAGTTGGTCAGAATCACCATCGCGTTGCCCGGAAACCGCAGCCGCACCGGATAAAGACCGATTCCGGTTATCAGAAGAACGCAGGCCAGCACGCACCTCTTCAACCCGTGGCACGTGGTATTCAGGCGCGAGACCAGAAGCAGGGCTGTCGCTGCTATCAGCAGGTTCGCCACGGTAACGATATTCAGCGTGAAGAAGTCCAGGTGAGGCACGGGCTGGTTCTATCAGTACTATCACTATCTTAGACGCTGGTTTTCGGGAGTATACTGGCTGGCAAGCCAAACGAGCATGTCTCATTCCACCGGAAGACGTGGCTTCCTCAAAGCGTTCGCCAGCGCGGGCGCCGGAGTCCTCCTCATGCAGCAGTTGAAAGCAGCTTCGAGCAGCCCCAGGGCCCTTGTTTTCGATACGTTCGGCACCGTGGTCGACTGGCGCGGCTCCATCATCGCCGAAGGCGCCGAGTGGGGCAAAGCCAAAGGCCTCTCGATCGACTGGGCCCGCTTCGCCGACCGCTGGCGCGCCGGCTACGGCCCGTCGATGGACAAGGTCCGCAAAGGACAGCTCCCCTGGACCAAACTCGACGATCTGCATCGCATGGTCCTCGAGGAGCTGCTGAAGGAGTTCAAAATCGAAGGGCTCAGCGAGGAAGAAAAGGCGCACTGGAACACCGTCTGGCACCGCCTGCACGGCTGGCCCGATTCCGTCGCCGGGCTCACGCGGCTGAAGAAGAAGTACATCATCACGCCGCTTTCAAACGGCAACGTCAGCCTCATGACCGAGATGGCGAAGTTCGCCGGCCTTCCCTGGGACGCCATCCTCTGCGCCGAGCTGTTCCATCACTACAAGCCCGATCATGAGGTTTACCTCGGCGCCGCCGAACTCCTCAGCCTCAAGCCCGCGGAGGTCATGATGTGCGCGGCCCACAACGGCGATCTCAAGGCCGCGCGCGAGTGCGGGCTGATGACCGGCTTCATCTACCGGCCCAGCGAATACGGCCCCGGCGGCCGCGCCGATAAGGCCAGTCAGGGCGATTGGGACGTCGTCGCCTCCGATATCAACGACCTCGCAACCCGCCTTGGAGCGTGACTCCGGCGCCGGCGGTTTTTTTCACGCCTGTAGCATGATGGAAGTGTTTCATGTTCAGGCTCATGCTGCTCGCCGCGATTCTGGTCTCGACATCCTGCAATGAACTGAATCCGCCGAAACCCCAGCCGCGCCGCATCGTCTGGAAGCCTCTCGAGACCTGGTCGGGACACGGCAATCAGCAGACGGGCAATTTCGACATGAGCATCTTCCGCTGGCGCGTCCACTGGAAAACCGCCGGCGACACGGCGCCCGGCAAGAGCCATTTCGCCGTCACCGTGAACAGCGCCGTCAGCGGACGCGACCTTTCCGAGCTGGTGAATCACGATGGCCCTGGCGAGGGCTACGCTGAAGTCAACGACGATCCCCGGCTCTACTACCTGGTCATCACGTCCAACGATCTCGACTGGACCGTCACCGTCGAAGAACCCATCGAAACTGGAGGCCGACCGCAATGATCTCCGCCAATGTTTTCCTCATCCTGACGCTTCTGCAGTATTACCCAACGCCCTATCCGCGCCGCGTCCCGCCGGGGCAGACCGTGCCCGGCGGGGCCATCACCGACGCCGTTGCGACCTTCGAAGGCAAATTCAAATCGGCGGACAAGAAGTACGTGACGATCGAACTCGATGAAGGCCAGACCATGCGGATGTACGTCACCGGATCCACAAAGTTCTTCCGGGACGACAAGCCCGCCAAACCGGGCGATTTTCACACCGATGAGCGCGTCGCCGTGGATGCCTCGCGCGATGCGCGCATGAACCTGCTCGCGGTGCGCGTCACGACGGTACAACCCAGGCCAAAACCAAAGCCTGCCGAACCCACAAACTAGTCCAGCTTTCCGCTGAGCTCCAGATAAACCCGCCGGACCGCCACAGGCCCCATGTCCTGAATGCGCGGCGAAGGCGATCCGCCGCCGGTCCACGTCACATACGGACCCCAGTTCGCCTGCTTCACCGCTTCCTCCACCGGAACGCCGGCCTTGTAGAGGCGCGTCACCTCCGCCACGACTGCCGCAACCTCCTCGCGGAACGCATGCAGTTCCTCGCGCGAAACGTCGCCGCGTTCCGTGAACCCGTGACCGGGAATGAAAACCTTCGCGTCGATCTTCTCCGCGCGGTCGAGCGTCGCAATCCACTCGCTCGGGTACCCGGTGCGCAACTGCGGGAACAGATGATTGCAGAAGGTCTCGCTCAGAAACGCGATCTTCTGCCGCGGCAGATAAACGATGAGCGGGCCGGCCGTATGGCCGCGTCCGATGAACTCGATGCGAAACTCCTCGCCGCCCATCGTGACGGTCTTCGCGTCCGGGACAAGCACGGTATTGTCCGGCAGATGGATCGCGGCTTTCGTGGCCGGATGCGCGATCCACGTCACGCCGGCAGGAAACGCCGCGTTGCCCCCGGTATGATCCGGATGCTCGGAACACACTACCACGTAGCGGATCGGCTGCGGCGTGACTTTGCGGATGGCGTCGATCAGGCCCCCGGTGGCCTTCCGGTCGCCCTGCGCATCGGCCACCAGCACCCCTTCGCTCGTGACCACGAACATATTGGTAGTGGTGAACCGGTCCGCGCCGGCGTGAAAGTCCTCGTACGTGTACACGTTCGGGCTGACCTGGATGGTGCGCGGGAAGTCGCTTTCCTGCCAGCCGCGTTTTGTCGCATCGGCCGTGCGCACCTGAGCCATGAGGTTCGCGGCTGCGAGGCCAATCATAAGCAGGCTGAAGCGTAAAGGCGCCCCATCCGGTGTCAGGGACATGATCGTCTTGTGTATTCCCGTTTATCAGATACGGCCCCTGGTGTCCAGCATCGGGCAACGGGCCATTCGAAAATTCGAACCCAATTTCCAGTAGTTCATTATTTTTCAATGAGATGCATGAGCATCAGGTCCCGGCGGCAACGCCCTCCCTCTGGCTCGGCCAGGCAAGCTGTTCCGTGTTTACGTTTCGTTGTCCGCTTTGACGGACGAACCCGCGGGATCTGCGCCTTCCCTGCCGGTGACCGGCCTTGAGCCAGGTTTGCGTTATTTCGCTCACCTGGCCTCTTTGCCCCTCGACAACGGCTGACGGATCGGTATATCATTCTCTACGATCCGTAAAGTTCCGGAATTGTGGCCTTGCGTCTGTACGCCACCCCAAGACCGGGCAAGTTGAGGTGATCCTCTATGACAGATTTGAAGGTAACGAGACGAAACGTCATCAAAGGAGCCATCGCCGCCGGCGCTGTATCCTCGGCGGGATACCTGTTCCGCACCAATACCGTGCATGGCGACTCCTCCGCTCCCGGTTCGGTCGACCGGCTCATCACGCTCAATGTGAACGGCCAGGATCGCAAAGTGGACGCCATGAAGCAGGAAACGCTGGCCATGACGCTCCGCTACAAACTGGGGCTCACCGGCACCAAGATCGGCTGCGACCGCGCCGAATGCGGCGCCTGCACCGTTCTGGTTGATGACGTCCCTCATTACTCCTGCTCGCTGCTCACCCACACGGCGCGCGGCAAAAAGATTGTGACGGTGGAAGGTCTCGCAAGTCCGGATGGCAAGCTGCACCCGATTCAGCAGGGTGTGCTCGAAGAGCAGGGCTTCCAGTGCGCCTTCTGCATGTCCGGCTTCCTGATGGCTACCGTCGGCTATCTGAAGACGAATCCGAATCCCACGCGGACGGAACTGGCGCACGGCGTTTCGGGCAATCTCTGCCGCTGCCAGGATTACAACAAGATTCTGACTGCGCTCATGCGCGGCGCAGAGATCATGAGGAGTGCGTAAATCATGGCAAGAGTCGAACTCAAACCCACAGCTCTCAAGACCAGCGGCGAACACAAGCTGATCGGCAAGAATTACCAGACGCCGGACCTGATCGCCAAGGTTCAGGGCAAGTCGAAGTACGCCGAGGACTATCGCGCGGACGGGATGCTTTTCTGCAAGCTCGTGCTCGCTCCCGTGCCTCACGGCATCCTGCGCTCCTTCGACGCCTCCGAAGCGCTTGCCATGCCCGGTGTGAAGGCCGTGATCTCGCAGGACGACCTGCCGCCACCCGCCGACTCCATCACCGACAACGGCACGCGCATTCCGGCCAACAAGAAGAGTGACCGCGGCCTGGCCAAGGAAATCACCTATCAGGGTGAGCCGATTCTCGCCGTCGTCGCCGAAAGCGAACTGATCGCGGCGGAAGCGATCGAAAAGATCAAGCTCGATATCGAACGGCTGCCTTTCGTGGTCGATCCGCTGGTCAGCCTGCGTCCGGGCGGGCCGAATGCCCGCATCGAAGGCAATGTCTGGAGGCGGCCCGAGCCGCCGGCCGGTGCTGAAGGCCGCGGTGGCCGTGGCCGTGGCGCCGCTCCGCCTCCCCCGCCTGAACTCTCCGTGCTGAAGTGGACCGACGCCGACTTCGCCGAATACGAGCAAGGCAAGCTGCCCATGGGCGAGATGGCGAACAAGAGCGACGGCTGGTCGTATGGCGACTGGGAAGGCGCTTTCAAGAAGGCCGCCCTCGTCCTCGATGAAACCTTCGTGACTCCGGATACGAGCCACCAGTGCCTTGAAACCCGTACCGCGATGGCCTACTGGCAGAACGGCAAGGTTTACATGCACACGGGCACGCAGAGCACGGCGCAGACGGTTCCCGGCGTTGCCCGCTGGTGCGGCCTGGTGGATGACAAGGGCCGGCCGCAAACCGACAAGGTCGTTTTCATCAGCGAATACACCGGCGGCGGTTTCGGTTCGAAGATCACCGGCGCGATCACGATGTGCATTCCGGCGATCGCTTCGAAGAAGCTCGGCGGCGTTCCGGTGATGATGCGGCTCAGCCGCGAAGAAGAGCATTACATCGGCCGCGCCCGGCCGGCCATGTTCGGCCGCGTGAAAGCCGCCTTCTCGAAGGAAGGCAAGCTGCTCGCGCTCGACATGTACTCGATCTGCGACAACGGTCCCTATGATGCCAATGGCGACGCCTCGACATCGGGCCGCATCGCTTCGCTCCTCTACCAGCCGGAAGCCATGCGTTTCCGCAGTCTCACGGTTCTGACCAACACTCCGCCGCGCGTCTCGCAGAGCGCTCCCGGCGGCATGCAGGCAGTCGGCGTCATCGAGCCGATGCTCACCAAGGCGGCCCGCAAGCTGGGCGTCGATCAGGTGGAAATCCGCAAGATCAACGCGCCCACCGGCAAGGCGAAATTCGGTCCCGGAGCGGGTCCGCGCCAGGTTCGCGGCTATATCACCAGCTCGTTCCTGCCGGAAGCTCTCGACAAGGGCGCCGAACAGTTCCGCTGGGCGGAGCGCAAGGCGAAGAGCCCGCAGAAGAGCGGCACGAAGGTGCGCGGCATCGGCGTATCGTCTTCGGGTTACGTGGGCGGCTCGATCGGTTTCGACGGCCTCCTGCTGCTCAAGACCGACGGCACCATCTGCTTCCAGTCCGGTATCGGCAACCACGGTACGGAATCGGTTTCCGACGTGCACCGCGTCGCCGCCGAAATGCTCGGCATCCCGTGGGAAAAGTGCGATATCTGCTGGGGCAGCTCGGCCAAGAACCTTCCCTGGACCTGCGCTTCGGGCGGCAGCCAGACGACGCACGCCATGACACGCGCCGCGTTCGCGGTGGCCAACGAAGCCAAACAGCGGCTGAGGGAGCTGGCGGCGAAGAAATTCGGCGGCACGCCGGATGGCTATGACGTCGCCAACGAGCGCGTCTTCCGCAAGGGCGGCGGCCAGGGCATGAGCCTCGCCGATGCCGCGAAGTACGCGATTCAGGTCGGCGGCATCTACGACGGCCACGAAGTGAACGAAGAAGTCAATGGGATGACCAAGACTTCGGTGGCGGCTCTCGCCGGCCAGGGCTTCATCGCCTCGGCCCGCGACAAGGCCCCGCACGATGGCCAGACCTACTCGTTCGCCGCGAGCTTCGCCGAAGTGGAAGTTGACCTTGAAACCGGCAGGTACGCGATCACGGACTTCCTCTGCGTCGCCGACGTGGGCACGGTGGTTCACCCCCGCGCTCTCGGCGGCCAGGTGCTGGGCCGTTCGACTCTCGGTATCGGCCACGCGATCGGCCAGAAGTGGGTCTACGACCAGCACTACGGTCTGCCGCTCGCCAAGCGCTTCTACCAGAACAAGCCGCCGACGATTCTCGATGTGCCGCCGGAAAACATGCACTGGGCCGCGCTCGACATTCCCGATCCGGAAACTCCGGTCGGCGCGCGCGGTATCGGTGAGCCTCCGGTGGGCGGCGGCTGCTCCGCGATCGTCAACGCCCTGATCGATGCGCTCGGTGAAGAAGTCATTCGCCGCGCTCCGGTCACGGCGGACCGGATTCTCGCATCGCTCGAACTTGGCAAGCCCGCGGGTGAGCTGCTCACGGCTCACGTGTAACAAGAGGTCAGAGGAAACAGGAGAACGATTATGGCAGTGATTCGTGACATAATGCCGGAGTTTGAACTCTTCCAGCCGGCCACGATCGACGAAGCCGTTGGCTTGCTTGACAAGTACGGCAAAAGCGCGTGGGTCATGGCGGGTGGCCTCGACACCTTCGACTGGCTGAAGGACCGCATCAAGCGGCCCAAAGCCGTGGTCGACCTGAGCCAGGTCAAAGAGATGGTGGGCGTGAAGGAGTGGAACGGCGGCGTCGAGATCGGCGCCATGACCACCCTCACCGACGTGGTGAAGAACCCCATCATCAGGGAGAAGTTCGCGCTTCTCTCGCAGGGCGCCGAAGCGGCCGCTTCGCCCCAGATCCGCAACCAGGG
>DASPQQ010000070.1:0-7461 GCA_035624885.1 Bryobacteraceae bacterium
ATGAACCGCTGCGCCGCCGCGGCCGAGCCCCGCTGACCCGCATGTTCGGACTCCCCAAAAAAGCGGCCGGCGAAGCCGCGCGGCGCAGGTGGCTCGAATCTTCCCCGGCGGGCATCTGGATTCAGGATGCCGCGTCCCTCATCACCTTCGCCAACCCCCGCCTCGCCGAAATGCTCGGCGCCACCACCGCCGCGCTCGTCGGCCGCAGCGTGGAGGATTTCTACTTCCCTTCCGATCGCTCGGTCGAGCGCATCCGCACCGAAGGCCTCGCCGCCGCGCCCGCGCAGCAGTTCGACCGCCGCCTGCGCCGCGCCGATGGTTCCGAAATCTGGGTCCTCGCCTGTTCGAGCGTCATCGGAGACGGCGCATCGCTCTCGCTCATGATCGGGATCACCGAGCGCAAGCGCGCCGAACAGGCCCTTCGCCGCTCCGAGCAGCGCTTCCGCGATCTGTTCGAAACCGTCGCCGAAGGGTTCTGCGAGACTACCCCCGATGGCCGCATCCTCGGCGCCAACCCCACGCTCGTCCGCATGCTCGGCTTCTCCCGCGAATCCGAGCTCAAAGCCCTCAACTTCACGAAGGACCTCTGCGCCGATCCGCCCGCCCGCCGCCGCATGCTCGAACAGCTCGAGCGCGAAGGCAGCCTGCGCGAAATCGAATACAGTCTGCGCACCCGCGAAGGCGGCATCATTCACGTCGAGGAAAACGCCCGCGTCGTCCGCGACGAGCGCGGCGCCATCGCCGGCTTCGAATCCGCCCTGACCGACATCACCGCGCGCCGCCGCATGGAAGAACAGCTGCGCGCAGCCCGGAAACTCGAGGCCCTCGGCCGTCTCGCCGGCGGCATCGCGCACGACTTCGATGCCGTCCTGAGCTTCATCTCCACCCGCATCGAAAGCGCGCTCGGGGAACTCCCGTCTTCGCACCCGGCCCGCCCGTCCATCGAGCAGGCCCGCGAAGCCGCGAAGAACGCGCAGGCGCTCACCGGCCAGTTGCTCGCTTTCACGCGCGGCCCCGCCGAACCCGCCGCCCGGCAAACGCCATCCGGCTCCGAAACCATCCTGCTCGTCGAAACCGATCCCCTGATCCGCGAACTCAGCCGCGACATGCTCGAGCGCCAGGGCTACCGCGTCATCCTCGCCGCGGAACCCGCCGAAGCCGAGCGCGTCGGCGCCGCCGCCCGGTGCGATCTCCTCATCGCCGGCTTCCGCATGGCCTCCATGTCCGGCGAGGAACTGGCCCGCCGCCTCCGCACCTGGCAGCCCGGTCTCCGCGTCCTCTTTATCGCCGGCTACGACGATCCGCCCCGCGAAGGCCTCGATCCGGCGCTCGCCAATTCCGGCTTCATTTCCAGGCCTTTTTCAGCAGATTCCCTGGGCCGGAAAGTGCGGCAAATCCTTACCTCGGATTAGTATTGGTACTACTTTAATCTTGCCTTATGCCGGGGCTATAATTGCTCCATAGCCATGGTTTTCGGTTCTCTTCGGGCGCACTGCGTGTGCGGATCGAAGCGCCTCCGGCGTTCGGCCCGCCGCAATCTCCGGGAAAATCTGCTGAGCTTCCTGGTCCTCCCCTGGCGATGCGAAGATTGCGATCGCCGCTCTCACAAGGCAATCTGGCTGCGTTTCGGCAAGCCGCCAAACGAGCCGCGGCGCTCGGGTCTCATCGATCACGCCGTCGACTGGGGCGCCAGGGCCTTCGATCGGGGCACCTCCGATCTCGACTGAGCCCTGGACTTCACCCCGCCTTGCGCTACACTGGATATATATATGTTGGGGAATAGTCCACTTACCGCATGATTCCAGGCCGCAACTTCCCGCCTCGCAAACCCTCTCGCCGCGAAAATGTGAATGAATCCATACGAGCTCGTGAAGTAAGAGCCGTATTTCCGGATGGCACCGCGGAAATCATGCCGACCGCAACCGCCCTGCGCCGGGCCCAGGAACTGGGCCTCGACCTCGTCGTGGTGTCGCCCACGGCCGTGCCGCCGGTTGCCAAGGCCATCGACTACGGCCACTACCAGTACGAGCTGAAAAAGAAGTCGCACGAGGCGAAAAAGAAGCAGCACGTCGTGCAGGTCAAGGAACTGAAGTTCCGTCCCAATACCGACGATCACGATTACGAGTTCAAGAAGAACCACGCCATCCGCTTCCTGCAGGAAGGCAACCGCGTGAAGGCCGTCGTGCAGTTCCGCGGACGCGAGATTGCCCACACCGACCTTGGCCGCAAGCTGCTCATGCGCTTCGCCGAAGACCTGTCGCAGTATGGCGCGGCCGATGGCACCGCAAGGATGGAGGGCCGCAACGCCCACATCATCATCAGCCCCGTGAAGGTGCAGGACCAGAAGAAGCCGAAACCGGCCGCGACGCCCGAGCCTTCCGCCAGGCCGAACTGATCAGCCCCACAACCGCCGCGAGCGAAGCCCCGGTGAGAACCGCGCCCGCGCGATTCTCCACGGGTGTCTCAAACCGCATCTGAATCGAGTGCGTCCCAGCGGGGACGTCGAGCAGCATGAAGTCCATCACCGGCTCCGGCCGGACCCGGATTTCCTTGCCCTGCTCCCAGGCGTGCCACGCCGGATCGTAAGTCTCCTGCAGCAGAACCGACTGGCCTGCCGCCGTCGTCGCCCCCACGGTGACTTCGTCGAAGCCCTTCCAGTCGACCGTCGTGAGCGGCTGGCCGGGGCTCTCCACCACCGCCACATAGCCGCCCAGGTCGCGGATGTCGGCTCTCGCCATCGCCGCCCTGTCCACCACTCGTCCGATCGTCGGATGAACGCGCGGCACCCGGTAGATCACCGTGCCGTGGCCGTCGTCGAAAAGCACCGGCAGCACGCCACGGAAGACAGCCGGATGCCGGAAGTCGTTGTTGTAGAAATCGAGGGACGTTTTGTCCGCCACGATCATCGCGTCCGTGCCCGAAGCCTGCATCCACTGGACAGCCACATCGGCTCTGTCGGTATACTCCGCCTGATACGTAACGGTCGGAATGTTCTGGTTCTCCATACCCTGCATCGAGCCGCCGTCGGTCTGCACATTGTCGAACCAGGCATCGAACCAGAACCGGACTTCGCCCGCCGGCAGCACCCGCTCGCCCGCCAGGTTGTCGTGCACCCACTGCGCGATCCGGTACGGGTACTGGCTCTCGAGCTTCCCCGCCTTCGGAAACACCGTCCAAGCGGACCGAAGATAGATGAGCGAGGGGGCAAACGCCAGCGCGGCCAGAACCGCCACGGCCTTTCGCCACCGCGCGCGGATCCACAAATGGCGCATCGCTTCACCGCAGGCGAGAATCAGCGCGAGGTCCAGCTCCGGCACCAGACGGCCCGATTCCCCCAGCAGCCGGAAGCCGAAGAAGAACAGCCCTGCGACGCTCAGCAGCAGGAACCCGGCCACGCCGGTCACGAACAGCGTCCACTGCCGCCCCTCGGTGCGCGCGCCGATGCGCAGCGTCACCGCGCAGAATAATGCCGCAAGCGCCAGCGCCACCACGCCGGACCACGCGTTGCCCGGCGCCGAAACCCATTTCAGATCCACCAGTGTGATGCGCAGGTACGATGGCGTCAGCCAGATCGCCGAAAGGCCATAAGCCAGCGCGGCAATCCCCGCGGCCCGCAGCCAGACTGCGGCGTCGCGCTCGCCTGCCCAGACGCACCAGACCAGAATCGGGAAGAAAATGGCGAGCGCCGTCGCGCCATAGAAGTTGTTCGCCACCACCGCCGCGCCGAGCAGCGCGGCCGCCGCGAACCAGAACGGCCGCCAGCTCCGCAGCGCGAGAAACGACGCCGCGAGCGCCGCGGGCAGGATGCTCAGCGCCGAGATGTGCGGCCCTTCACCGTATTGCGTCAGAGCGTGAAGCCGCTCCGGCACCCAGTCCGGGCTGTCGCTCCGCATCTTTGTCAGGAAGAGGAACGACGGTGAAACCAGCGCCGCCGCCGCGCTCGAGAGAATCGCGTACCATCGCGACCCTGAGCCCACCAGCACCAGCCAGTAGACCGACACGATCCCGAAGACGTAAAGGACCGCGGTGTAAAGATGATAAGCCCGCGCGGTCGTCATGTGGAACGCCTTCGCGATGAGCGCCGGCCCGTAGCGCAGCGCCGGTGGATAGACGTAATCGAAGCGCGTCCCGCAATACCAGAGCGGCTGCCATCCGGGATGAGGCAGATGCTCGAGCAGCATCCTCGCGTCCGAGATGAACGTGCTCTCGATCGACGGCCAGTTGTCCATGTACTTCAGCCGGAACAACGGCAGGATCAGCAGAGCGGCGAAAACAGCGATGAGGAGACTGTCGGTAACCTGCGAGCGCTTCAACGCCCGCTCCGCTCGATCGCTTCCACTTTTCTGCGGGAAACCTCCTGCGCGGTCCGGAGAAGCAGTTCGAGCGAAGGCTGCGGCTTGATGCGCAGCAGGATCTGGTAGGAGAAAAGGCCGCGCGAGATGCGGATCAGGAACTGATTGATGGCGAGCAGCGTGCGGCTCAGGAAGTTGTCGCCGATCGCCATCGGGTACGGTCCCGGCACGCCCCTGCGCTCGATGATGTCGAAGCCCGATTGCTCGATGGCGCGCTCGAAGGACCGGAAGGTGAACAGGCGCGTATGGGTGCGGTCGAGAATCCCCCGCCGCCCGTAATTGAACTGGCCGATCAGCAGCATGAAGCGCGTGATCATGAAGGCGACATTGGCGGTGCTGATGATGACCTCGGCCGATGGATTCGACCCGAGCGCCGCGCGCAGTTTGTCGAGAAACTCTTCCGGCTTCGCCAGATGCTCGATCACGTCGAGCATCAGCACGCAGTCGTACTCGCTGTAGTTCAGATCCTCCGGCAGCCCGTGGTTCAGATCGTGCAGATGGAAAGACCGCATGCCGGGCTCGACCGCCACGAACGCGTCGATGCCATCGACCACGCACTGTTTCTCAGTGGCGAGAATCCCCGCCATGTAGCCGCCCGCGCAGCCAATATCGAGCACGCGCGAGCCCGGCTTCACGCGCTCAAAAGCCAGCGAATGCGGGCTCTCGTAGTTGAGCTTGGGTTTATAGGGCGAATCGTCCGCCGCCGCGCAGTCGAACTTGCGGTCGTAGAACATGCCCGCATCCTGCAGCCGCGCCTTGACCGCCGCGATCATCACATCGGCCGCGTACTTCATGCCGTTGACATGGCAGATCTCATCGCCGTAATAGGTCGGGATGGGCAGCTCCCGGATGCGCATGCGCGCGATCAGCAGCTGAATGATGATCTCGGTATCGAAGTGGAAGACGTTGGAGTTGCGGTCGAACGGTATCGCCGCGAGCGCCCGCGTCGAGTAGATCCGGTACCCGGAATGGAATTCGCTGAGGTTCGACTTCAGCAGCTTGTTCTCCATCCACGTCAGGACCTTGTTGCCGGCGAACTTGTAGAGCGGCATCCCGCCCTTGCGCGCCGCGCCCCGCGTCATCATGCGCGAACCGAAGACGGCGTCCGCTTCGCCGAGCCGCAGCGGTTCGAGCAGTTCCGGCAGGCACTCCGGCGCATACTGCCCGTCGCCATGAATCAGCGCCACGAAATCGTAGCCGTGCTCGATGGCATAGCGGTAGCCGAGTTTCTGATTGCCGCCGTAGCCCTGGTTGACGGGGTTGTAAAGTACGGTTACGCGGAAAGGAAGCGCGGCGTCTTTGCTGGCGGTGAGGCCTTTTTCGAAAGTGGCGTCACGCGACGAGTCATCGATGATCAGAACGTCGACTTCATACGTGTCGAGAAGGCTGGCCGGGATCCGGAACAGGACCTTCGCGATGGTCTTCTCGGCGTTGTAGGCAACGATGAAGACGAGAACTCGTGGTTTTGCCGGCACGACTCTCTTCAGTCTAGCCGAGTTGCTGATCTTTATCGTTAACCTCCTCATCGGAGGGAAGATATATTCGGTCGAGTACTCCAATCAATTGGGGTCGATCGAAGGCACGTTCATCGCGCTTGCCAGGCGGATCGCGGCGCATCCCGCGAAAGACCTGCTCTGGTGGCCGCTCTGGGATTGCGGGCTGCCCTTTCAGAACACCTATCTGCCGCTGATGCATTTCCTCTCGGCAAGTGTGATCTGGCTCACGGGATACTCGGCGGCCCTCGCTTATCACCAGGTGGCCGCGACATTCTTCTGTCTTGGCCCCATGACGATGCTGCTGACGGCGTGGGTCATGACGCGCGACCTCGGCCGGAGCTTCGCCGCCGCTCTCGCGTACTCGATCGTTTCGCCATCGGCGCTGCTGACCCCCGATCTCGGCAGCGTGCTGCGCCTGCGCCGCCTGCAGTTTCTGGTGATGTGGGGTGAAGGGCCGGAGACAGCGGCGCTCGCGTTGTTCCCGATCGCCGTGCTCTTTCTTTACCTCGCTCTGAACAGACCTCAGTTCCGCTACAAGGTTCTGGCCGGCGTCTTCATGGGACTCACCGTTCTGGCCAATGCGTTCGGCGGCACCATCCTCGCGATGGCAGCTCTGGCGCTGGCTGACCGGAAGACGATCTGGCGCATCGGCGCGATGGCTCTGGCCGCATGGCTCTGGATCTCGCCGCTCGTTCCGCCGTCGGTGCTCTACGCGATGCGGGTCAACTCACCGACCGTCGAAGGCGACCACCGCTTCACCACGCGAACGCTTGCCGGCATCGCGATCCTGGCGGCGGCGTACCTCGCCTGCCGCTCGATTCCGCCTCGCCTGCGCTTCTTCTGGACCTTCGCGGCGCTGACTTCCGGAGTCGTGCTGCTCGCGCGCTTCGGCCACATGTACGTGCTGCCGCAGCCCAACCGCTACGAGCAGGCGATGGACATGGCGCTGTGTCTTCTGATCGCCTTCGTCTGTCCGCGGCTGCCGAAGTCTGTCGCGATTGCGCTCCTGCTCATGGCTGCCGTCCAGACGCGCCAGCAGGTGCGTTTCGCGCGCGGATTGATCCAGCCGACGGACATCACGCAAACCGCCATCTACCGCGGCGCCGCGTGGATTGACCGGAACCTGCATGGCGAGCGGGTGATGGTCGGCGGTGCCTACAGCTACTACGTGGACGACTTCTTCGACATCCCGCAGCTTCACGGGGGTCATGACCCGATGCTGCCCAACCCGAAGATCCGCGATGTTGTGTTTCAGATCTACAGCCACGGCGACGGCAACGTCACCGCCTCGCTGATGCGGGCATACGGCGTGCACGCGATTTTCCTGCCGGGCGGTTCGCCGGCCCTCGATCCCGTGCTGCCGGTTCTTTGGCGCGACGGGCCGGACGTGATTTATGGCGTGCCGGGAGCCGAACCAGCGAGACCAACGTGGACGCCGGGATGGAAGGCTTCCGGCGGGAAGATCTCGAAAGATGAATGGGGATTGTTGCGAGTCGAGCCCGGGAGCGCGAAGCTGACTTACGACGGGGGATGGGAACTGACGGCGACGGTCGCCGCCAGTTCCCTCGTGATGCTAGTAACGATAGTGATCGGCCTTGTAAGGGCCTTCCACC
>DASPQQ010000071.1:0-7988 GCA_035624885.1 Bryobacteraceae bacterium
GGGAACTCGCTCGGCTATCCGACCGTCGCGGCGAAGGCGGGAGACTCGGTGGAACTCTACGCGGTCGGTCTCGGCCCCGTGATTCAGCCGGTGCAAGCCGGACCCGGCTTCACGGCTCCCGCGCAGCCAGACAACACCACCAGCCAGGTGACCCTGACCATCAACGGCAAGACCGTGATACCGACCTTCGCCGGGCAATCATCCGAGGCCGGCCTGTACCAGATCAATCTGACGATTCCGGCCAGCCTCGGCACTGGTGACGTGCCGCTGGTTGCAACCGTCGGCGGCGTCTCCACGCCTTCTGGCGTCGTGATTTCGCTGCAGTAGACGTTCTACCTCTGCGGCGCGGGAAGCAGCGGAATGCGCTCGTCTGTCGACGACTGCGCCCGGATCTCGATCGGCTTCGCGTGCGCGAGGTACGGGGCGATCACTTCCGGCCGCGAGTACTCGAGTTGCGTATTGTCCGTGCCAAACAGCAGGTAGTGTCCTGCCGGAATGGCGCGGAAATCGAAACTGCCGTCGCTTTCGGTCTGGTAGACGCGCGCGCGGGCATCTTCTCCGAGCACGCCGCCCGAGTCCCCGGTTGACGCCAGGATCGCGAAAACACCTTCGACCGGCCGGTCTTTATCGGTGACGAATCCATGCACGCCGCCGGTCTCGTTGCTCACCGTGATCGACAGTTCAACGTCGCTGCCTTCCGGCACGTCGAGAATTCCGTTGTGGAAGGAACCCCCGTGAGCTTCCATGCCGGTGGCATAGTAGCCGGCAGAGCCGCCGATACTCACCCGGAAGCTTCCCGGCGTCACAGAGGGGAAGGCGAACGCGCCGTCGCGGGCGGCCGCGACCGTCCCGGCCGAACCGCCGCCCAGGCCGCGGATGGAAACGGAAGTACTGCCCTGGCTGGCGTCGGGCGGAAAGTGAACGGTGCCTTTGATCCCGTGGACAGGCTTTACCGGGAGGTCGACCTCAAGCGGAGCACCGTTGACGTCGATTTCCCGGCTGGCCCAATAGACAGTCGAGCCCGCGCTGCCGTAGATCGCGAGCGTGTAGTGTCCTGGCGGCACGGCATTGAGTACCTGTTCCTGCGTGAGCGCGTCAGCCGGGGCATTCCTCGCGGGCATCCGGAAGGCGACAATCTGGGCGGATTGCTGCACCGCAATCGTGTCTGCCACGCCCTTGTAAGTCAGCGATATCGTGCCACTGGTCCCCTGCGGCGCATCGTGACGGACCGTGACGTTCGCACCCGGCGCGGGCGTCAGGGCGAAATCGGCCAGCGCTTCCTCTCCCGCTTTGACGAAAATCGGCGTGGCTTTGGCAGGGTCGGGCACGTTGGGGAAATAGACCGGAGCGAACGTCGCCGTCGCCTGCGGATTTGAGGGTTCACCCGTCACCGCGAGATAGTAAGCCGTATCTCCGGGAAGCCGGCCGAAACGATATTCGCCGAGGTCGTTGGTGCGCTCGAACGCGAACGTCGCAGCCGTGCGGCGGCCGCCGCTGACGCTCATCCGAATCAACTGCACGAGGACGTTCGGCGCGGGTTCGCCCGCATCGTCCATCACCCGCCCATAGATGGCCGCGGGCGGAAAGAAGCGGAACACGAGGTTCGCGGTCTCCTTGTCCGGACCCACGATGACGGCCGATGCAATGGAGTTGCTCGGATTGCGCGCGCCGTAGTTCTCCTGGATATCGCGCGTGCCGGCGCGCATCACGTACGATCCAGCCGGAAGCTGGAACTGGAAGCGGCCGTTGTCGCCGGTAATCGCGCTGGCCACCGGCTTCCCGCCGGATGCGCTCGACCGGTAGAAGTAGACGCGCGCATGCTGCAGCGGCGAATCGGTTGCCACGTTGAGCACGGTGCCGCTGACGGGATAAAGATCCGCGGCCAGCGAGCAGGTCAGCGTGGCAGCAGCAACAAATACGACGCGGGCAATCATGGAATCACCTTGTCGATGGTGACTTTTTTCTCCGCACTGTCTTCGATCTCGACGTCCACACCGCCTGAAAGCGTGCTGAGAAACGCGGGGCTGGCGTATTCGATATCCGGATTGGCGAACGCGTAGAGCGTATATTCGCCCGGCGCGAGGTTGCCAAAATGAGCCGAACCCTCCGTGCCGCCGGGAAGCAGCGGCGCAAACATGAGCTGTGGCCCGGTTGAGTTCGCAGACTTCGGAACCAGCAGCACCGCGATCTGGCGCACGTTGCTGAAGAGATTCGCCGGCAGCGACGCGGTGACATTGCCGCCGCCGTGCACCGCCAGGATTTCGATGGGCGGGAACGAAGCACCCTGCTCAATGGTGACGTTCGGATTGAGCAGCAGATCCTGCGTCCCGGCCAGTGCGGAGCGCACATAGCCGCCAAGGCAGTTGAGGGAAACCCTGTATTGGCCGGCCTGGACCTTGTGCAACGCCCCGTTCTCGGTGAACAGAGGCACAGGGCGCCGGTCGGAATTCAGCCAGACGTTGCAGACATCCTGCATGGCGCCTGGCTCGAAATCGTCAGGGTCATCCTGAGGATGCGGAACATTGGCAGGCGCGGCATCGAGAAAATGCGTCGTGACCGGAATATCGATCCGCGGATAAAGCGTGAGCGCGACGTTCGCCGCGTCTGCACCGGCGATATTGACCGCAACCTCGCCCGAGTTGTCGCCCTGCGTCGCCCGCAGGATGTACGAACCGGAAACCACGTCGTTGAACTGAAAGGCTCCGGTCTCGGCATTGAACCGGTCAGGACGGACGCCGACCTCCTCGCCATTGATCAGAATGCCGAACGCGATCTGGATGCGCGGCGTGAAATTGCGCACGGTACCGCGGATCTCAAACGCCGGTTCCAACTTCAGATGGAAGTCCGCCGTGGCCCTCGTGCCGGCCGCAATCTCCACGGGTCTGGCGGCTTCCATCGTCTTCCCTCCGCCGGAATAGGTCGGGGCAAACGAATCGCCCACCTCGAGCCGCGCCGCGTTGTTCGTGGTGAAGAGCAGCGTGCCGCCGCCCTGCCCGGTCGCCTTCAGGTAGTACCTGCCCGGCATCAGGTTCCACAACCGGTACATGCCGCGATCATCCGTATTCACAGTGCGCCCGACGCTGGTCACGCGCTGGCCATTCTCTACGGTGGAAGAAATCGCGTTGATGCCAACGCCGCGCATCGGTTCGCCATCGTCGTCCACTACCTTCCCCGTGATCACGCCGAGTGGAGCCAGACGAACAACAACGTTCTGAGTCGAAGACTTCAGCTCAACGAAGGTTGGCCGCAAGCCCCCGGCCGCGACGATATTCGCGAAACCGGCCTTCTGTGCGTTGAGCGAATAGCGGGCCTCGGGAAGCGCGGAGAAGGAAAAGACGCCGCTCTGGTCCGTGACGGCGGTCTTCGTGATCGCCTGAGCCGGGCTCCCCGGGGTTTGGGCCACCACTGGAAATCCATTCAGAGTCACCACGGCTCGCGGGATCGGTTCTCCGCTTTCCGAATCGACAACTCGCCCGGCAAGCGCGAGCGATGCTTCCTGCGCGAACACGGCGGACGCGAGGAGACAAAGAATGGCGAGGGTGCGCATACCCCGTTCCCGCCATTGTCGCGCATAAAAGTTTCGTTTTGGAGAAATTGGCGCCGGGCGCCGCTAGTTGACCCGCTTTTCCCGGCCCGCCCACGCGCGCTCGCGCAGTTCGTTCTTGCGGATCTTGCCTGTCGCCGTGCGCGGCAGCGCGCCGAATTCGACATGCTTCGGGCACTTGAAGTGAGAAATGCGCTCGCGGCAGAATGCGATGATCTCGTGCTCGGTCGCTTCCGCGCCCGGTTTCAGGGTCACGTGCGCTTTGGGCACTTCGCCCCACTTCTCGTCCGGAAACGCGATCACCGCGACTTCGAGCACCGCCGGGTGCTCGGCGACAGTCTTCTCCACTTCGATCGACGAAATGTTCTCGCCGCCCGAAATCACGATATCCTTCGAGCGGTCGCGCAACTCGATGTAACCGTCCGGATGCATCACCGCGATGTCGCCCGAATGGAACCAGCCGCCGCGAAAGGCCTCGGCTGTCGCTTCCGGGCTGCGATAGTAGCCGAGCATCACGTTGTTCCCGCTCATCACCACTTCGCCCATGGTCTCGCCGTCGGCGGGAACGTCGTTCAGGTCTTTGTCGACGACGCGCAGTGAATTGCCGGCTGCGATGTTCGTCACCCCCTGCAGCGCCTTGCGCCGCGCGCGATCCGCGGCGGGAAAATCATCCCACTCCGGATGCCACGCGCAGAGCGTGTGCGGGCCGTAGGTTTCAGTGAGACCGTACACGTGCGCGACGGTCAGTCCGATGGATTCAGCCTGCCGCAGCGTGGCCGGAGCCGGCGGAGCGCCGCCGGTCACCATATACACGCCGCGCTCGAAGCGGATGCCATTGGTGACGCAGAACTGGCAGAGGCTGTTGACCACCACCGGGGCGCCGCAGAGATGCGTCACGCCTTCGCGCAGAATCAGCTCGGCCATGTGGCCCGCTTCCGGATGGCGCAGCAGAATATGACGCCCGCCCGCCGCCGTCACCGCCCACGGGAACGACCAGCCGTTGCAATGAAACATCGGCAGCGACCACAAATAGACGGAGCGGTTCGAAAGGCCGTGCTCCATGATCTCGCCGAACGAGTTCAGCGCCGCGCTGCGGTGCGTGTACATCACGCCCTTGGGAACGCCGGTCGTGCCGCTCGTGTAGTTGATCGAGATCATCCGGTCTTCATCGGCGAGCGGCGGCGGAGTGTACGCGGCATCACCTCCGGCGACGAAAGCTTCGTAATCCTGACGAACGTTCGGCATCTGCGTCAGTTCGCCGCGCACCAGTTCCGGCTCGGCGAGCACGATCTTCGCCCCGCAGTGTTCCAGAATCCAGGCGAGCTCATGCGTGGCGAGACGCGTATTCAGCGCGACCAGCACCGCGCCCGCCATCGGCACGCCGAAATGCGCTTCGAGCGTGATCATGCTGTTGAACGCCAGCACAGCCACACGGTCGCCCGGTTCCACGCCGGCTTCGACGAGCGCTGAGGCGAGCCGATGGACTCTTTCGTGCAATTGCCGGTAAGTGAACCGGCGGTCGCCTTCAACAGCCGCGATGCGATCGGGATACACGCGGGCGCTGCGCGCAAGAAAATCCAGCGGGGTGAGCGGGGCTCTCATGTCAGAACAGTATTGTACCGATACAGAAATTCTGCGAATATGCGAAACTTAGGATGCCGGAGTTTGGTTGTAACTTTCAGTGTTCTAATGCAAGTCCTTGTAACTGCGGGTTAAGGAACAATCAGAGGGTCGCGAATCAGAGGACAGAGACGGACTTTGATCGAGAGAAGGAAGGTCATCGGCGGAAGCGGTTCCGGCTGGATTCTTTTCCTGATCACCCTCTTCGCTGCAACTCAACTTAACGCGGACTGGAAAGCCACCGGGCCGTTCGGCGGCGATATCGAAGTCGTTCGCGTCGTGCCGAAAGTGCCCGGCCTCGTGATCGCCGCCGCGCGCAACGGGCTTCTCTTCCAATCCACCAACGGCGGCGCTTTCTGGAACAACATTCCCTTCCCCGGCGAGTTCACGGGCGTACTGCACGCTCTGCTGGTCGATCCGCGCGAAACGGGCACCTGGTACGCGGGCATGGAAGGCGAACGCTCCATGACCTCCGGCGTCTACAAAACAACCGATGCCGGCAAGACATGGACGCTGCTTGCGGGAACGAAGGGCAAAGCGATCTGGTCCCTCGCCTTCTGGCCCGGCAATCCGAACGTGATCGCGGCGGGCGCGGGCGACGGCGCTTATCGCAGTGACGATGCGGGCGCCACGTGGAAGCGCGTTTCGCCCATCGACAATCTCGATCTTCGCCCCGTCGTTTCGCTCGCCTTCGATCCGCGCGATGCCTCGATCCTCTACGCGGGCACAACCCATCTGCCGTGGCGCACCGGCGATGGCGGCGCCACGTGGAAGTCGATCCACACCGGCATGCTGGACGATTCCGACGTCTTCTCCATTCAGATTGATCCGAAGCGGCCGGAGCTCGTCTATGCCAGTGCCTGCAGCGGCGTCTATCACAGCACCGACAGCGCGGGCCACTGGAGCAAATACACAACACCGCCCGGCGCCTTCCGCACTTACTTCGTCGCGCTCGATCCGCGCGCGGAAGGCGTGATCTTCGCCGGCACCACGGAAGGCCTGCTGCGTTCCGAAGACGGCGGAAAGATCTGGCGGAACGTCAGCGCCAACGCGGTGAAATCGATTTCCTTCGATCCCGCCGTCGAGAACCGCATCTTCTTCGCCTCGAGCACCGGCGGCATTCTGGTGAGCACGGATGGCGGCAGGACCCTGCACGATTCCAACTTCGGCTTCGTGAACCGCAACTTCACCGCCGTGGCCGGAGCCAGAGATGTGCTCTACGCCAATATCGTCTACGAAGGCAACGGCGGAGTCTACAAGACCGGCAACCTCGGGCTGCGCTGGGATCACTCGGCCGGCGAGCCGCAGGGCGAGATCCTGATCATGGCCGCGGTGCCGGATCAGCCTTCCATCCTCTACGCCGCCGGCTACCGCGGACTGCTGCGCTCGGGCGACGGCGGCAAGACCTGGGTCGCCATAAAAGGACCAAACCAGGGCCATATCACTTCCCTGCTCGCTCTCGCGCCATGGATGGCGATGGTGGCGACCGAAACCGGCCTCTACCGCGTCTCGCTCACTGCCGCGGCGGCCAGCCCGCAGGCGACCTGGAAACAGGTCTCGGCCCAGACCAGGCAGTTATTGCAGCGCTCCGGTACGGGTCCGATCGGCGCGTTCTCGGAACATGCGGGCGCGATCAGCCGGGATGAAGGCTTGTCGTGGAAAGCATGCGGACAGACCTCCACGGCCGCCCTCTGGTACGGCCTGACCTTCAATTACCAGAACAGCTCGGTGGCGCTCGCGGCCACTTCCGAAGGGCTGTTCCGTTCCGTCGATTCCTGCGCCACCTGGGAGAAGATCACACAGGACCTGCACGCCGAAACCGTAGCCTCCGTCCTGTTCCATCCCACCCGGACGAACCTCGCCTTTGCTTCCCAAGGAGGCCGTATTTTCCGCTCCGACGACGGCGGGTTCCGCTGGGCTCGGCTCAATGAAGACGACGACCGCAATTCCTGGTGGCCCTCGGCACTCCTCGTGCTGCCGGGCGCACCGGATCGATTGTTCGCCCTCTTTCCGCGAAGGGGCATTTTTTCAGACCTCATCTCAACGCCCGATGGCGGGGCTGGTATCGCCAGCACCCATTAGAGGGCTATGATAATAAGGACCTAGGCCTATGAAAAACACATCGTGTTTCAATCAGTTACGACGGTGCAGTGCCGCTCTGGCGATGGCTGCAGCCCTCGCTGCTGTGCCGTCAGCCATGGCGCAGGACAACGCGGCCAAAGGCGTGGATACCACGGGTTACTCCCTGGTTGATATCTCCGCGTTCTTCGGCACCCAGTGGTTCCAGTTCGGGCAGGGTGGCACCATCCGTCCCCTGACCTTCGCGCCTGCGATGACCACCGGGGTCCGTTTCTCGGAGGATCTCTGGAAGTACGTCGGCCTCGAAGAATCCTACAGCGTCGGGTTCAACAAGATCCAGCTGCTGCCCTCCGGTCTGCCCGGCCGCGCGCTGCTGCCCGCGCAGAACTATCCCCTTGAAGTTGTCGGGGTGGTGCACTTCACGCCGCGCGGCTCGAACTTCCGGCCCTTCGTGGTGCTGGGCCCGAGCGGCACGTGGTACGCGCCGGAGCGCTGGCCTCATATGACCGCGCCGGCCGGTGTCGTGCTGCCCAACATCCAGTATCCCGAACTCAAGATCGAGCCTGGACTCGCCTACGGCGTCGGCATCAAGATGCAGCTGACGAAGAAGCTCTCGGTGCGCACCGAAGTGCGCGGCAACTGGACGCTCCAGCCGCACTTCGGCCTGCCGAGCTATCCGTTTGCCGGCACAGGTTCTCTCTACATCCCGGCACACGGCACGGCCAGCGCACTGGCGCTCGAAACC
>DASPQQ010000072.1:0-2563 GCA_035624885.1 Bryobacteraceae bacterium
GGCCGAGATCCAGCTTCCGCGCAGTTCTCTCACTGGCGCGGAAAAGAACGCGATGGCCTTCGGCTACTGGGTCGACCGTCACGTCGATATGGAGCGCAAGGTGAATCTGCGGGCCATGATCGACAGGGCGGCGAAGGATGCGGAGAAGATCCGCGATATTCGCGGCCAGCTCGCGCCCATGCTGCGCGACACGATCGTCGGCTACAGCTACGTGCACTATGCTCCTCCCGGCGCGCAGGTGCTGCTGACGAATCCGCTGTTTGTGCGCGGGCACGATTTCATCGGCATGCAGGGCGCGAATCACAGCTGGCGCACAACGGAGATGTACGGCACCGGCTGGCCGTCGAATGCGGGCGGGAGACTGGTGGGTTCGCTGGCCGGTCTTGGCTATGCGCTGGCCCAGGCCGAGCAGAACTTCCTCGTGCCGACGCAGACGCAGGCGCTGATCTGGGGCGATCTCGTTCCGCAGATGCTGCTGAGCGCGCGCGCGCCCCGCTTCTGGACGGTGAAGCAGGACCAGATGCACTGGGTCGGGCTGCACATGCGCGCGGCCGAAGCGCTGGCTGCCGAAGCCGCCGCCGATCCGTCGAAGCGCGAACAGTTTTCGAATCTGGTCGCGCGCGTGGCGAGTCCGTACCGCGCGTCTCTGGTCAACCGGGCCATCGCATCGGCCGACGCGCGCGCCGCGATCGATATCCTGACGCCGTCGGAGATGTATCAGATCGCGGAGGCGGAATCGCCCGCGGGCGACGCGCCGGTCGTGGCCGAGATCGCCCATCTGCGGACCGCCGCGCCCGACGACGTCAGCGCGGCCGCCATTTCGCGCGCCTGGGGCACGCCCAAGCCGACGCTGGCCAACTCCTACCGGCCCGAACTGCTGAACCTGAAAACATTCCCCACGCTCATGGGCTATTCGAGCCGCATCATGGCCGAAAGCTGGGAATCGAATCTGCTGTACTGGGCCGATGTGGGCGATCAGATCGGCGTGCCGCCGGCGGAGCTCAACGTGCTGATTCCCGAGTGGACCCGCAAAGCGGTGGAGCGGATTTTCGCTTCGCACCTCGAAGACTGGCCCGCGCTTCTGCGCAGCCTGCGCTCGGTGGGCGAAGAGCTGAAAACGGAGAGTGTTGCCGAAGGGCCGGGCGGATCGAAACCGGCCCTCGAGGAGTGAAGAGCCGATGAATTCCGTCAAGCAAAGGCGTTGGATTGGAGCCGGCCTGCTGGCCGGCGGTTTCGTCGCGTCGGGCGCTGCCGCCGTGGCGCTGCTGGCTCAGGACACGCGCACTCCGGTGTTCCGTTCGAGCGTCGATCTGGTGGTGCTCAGCTTCACGGTGACCGACAGCAAAGGCAAGTACGTGAACGGCCTCAAGCCTTCCGACTTCCGCATTCTCGAAGACGGGATTCGCGAGAAGATCGCGACCTTCTCGGAAGGCAGCCGGCCCGCCATGCAGGTGCTCGACGATGGCTCTCTCAAGCCGATGTCTCCGGCGGAAGCCGAAGAGAGGGAAAAAGAGAGAGAGAAAGCCGCGAGGCCGCTGCCCTCGGGCGATTCCTTTGCCGGCACCAACGTCTTCGTGCTCTTCGATACGAGCAACTTCATGTATCGCGGCTTCGTTTATGCCGAAGACGCGATTGCCGATTTTGTGCGCGGGCTCGACAAAGCCGATTCCGTGGCGGTCTACACGTTCAGCCGGAATCTTTCCCGCGCCGCGCCGCTCACCCCGGAGCGCAATGAGGCGATTCAGGGTCTGCGCAAGGCGGTCGCCGGAGACGATACGGCGCTCTACAACGGACTGCTGCTGACGCTGCGCGATGCCGCGAAGGTGCCGGGCCGCAAAGTGGTGATCGTGTTTTCCAACGGTCCCGATAACGCCAGCATGGTGGCGCCGGACGACGTGCGCGCGGTAGCCGAGGACGAAGGTATCCCGATCTACGTCATTTCAACCAACGAGGTGAACAAGGACCCGATTTCGACCAGCGTATTCCGCCGCATCGCGACCCAGACGGGCGGCAAAGCCTACTGGGCGAAGAGCTGGCAGAAGCAGGTGGAAGCGTTCGAAGCCATCCGCGAAGACCTCGGCAATTCGTACACGGTGACATACTACCCGGCGCCGAATCCGAACGAAGGGTTCCGCAGGATCGATATCCAGATTGTGGGTGACGCGGGCAAAAAGTACCGCGTGCGCTCGCGTCCCGGCTACCGGCCCCGCGCTTACTAGCCGAGTTTGCTCATGAGCTGGCGGATTTCCTGCTCCTGGTCCTTGCCCGGGCTGGCGGAAAGCGCCGCCTGGCATTCCTTCTTCGCGTTTTCCCGGTCGCCTTTCTGGAAGAGCGCCATCGCGTAATGGTAGTGATAGGTCGGGTTCCGCGGGGCCTGCACGATCAGGCTCTTGAAGGTATCGACGGCGTTGTCGGTCAGGTTCTTCTTCAGATAGATCCAGCCGAGCGTGTCGTTGATTTCCGGATGGCCGGGCAGCCGCTGCTTGGCGCGCGTGGCGTAGGTCAGGGCCACGTCGAGGTCGCCGCTTGACTGCGCGATCAGGTAAGCGAGATTGTTGAGCGC
>DASPQQ010000073.1:0-3095 GCA_035624885.1 Bryobacteraceae bacterium
ACAACCTGACGCTGCACATGAACCGCGTGCGCCAGGCGGCGATCACCAAGGAAATTATCGAAGTGGTCAGCGGCGCTGCGTCCGCTGCGGAGTAACGAGGATTCATAAGGAAGATTTTTATGGCAACAGCTACTGAAACGATCGGCACCGTGGTACAGGTCGCAGGACCAGCCGTCGACTGCCAGTTCCCGGAAGGCCAGGTCCCCGAGGTCTACACGGCCATCCGGATCACCAGCGAAGGCTTTGACGTTCCCCATCCGATCGACATCATCTGCGAATGCGAACAGCATATCGGCGAAGGCCGCGTCCGCACCGTCGCGATGCAGCCGACCGAAGGTCTGGTGCGCGGCATGAAGGCGATCAGCCTCGGCGCGCCGATCAGCGTGCCGGTGGGCAAGCAGACGCTTGGCCGCGTGCTGAACGTGCTCGGCAATCCGGTGGACGAAATGGGCCCGGTGAACGCGGAAAAGAGAGCTCCGATTCACCGCGCGGCGCCGTCGTTTGAAGAACAGTCGACGCGGCTCGAAATGTTCGAGACCGGCATCAAGGTGGTCGACCTGCTCGAACCCTACCTGCGCGGCGGCAAGATCGGTCTGTTCGGCGGCGCGGGCGTGGGCAAGACCGTCGTCATCATGGAGCTGATCAACAACATCGCCATGAAGCACGGCGGCGTGTCGGTGTTCGCGGGCGTGGGTGAACGGACGCGCGAAGGCAACGACCTGTGGATGGAAATGCAGGAATCGGGCGTGCTCGATCCGAGGGATTACAGCAAGTCGAAAGTGGCGCTGGTCTACGGCCAGATGACCGAGCCGCCAGGAGCGCGCCTGCGCGTGGGTCTGACCGGTCTCACGGTTGCGGAATACTTCCGCGACGAAGGCCAGGACGTGCTGCTGTTCATCGACAATATCTTCCGCTTCACGCAGGCGGGTTCGGAAGTATCGGCGCTGCTCGGCCGCATGCCGAGCGCGGTGGGTTACCAGCCGAACCTGGCGACGGAAATGGGCGAACTGCAGGAACGGATCACTTCGACCAAGAAGGGTTCGATCACTTCGGTGCAGGCCATCTATGTACCCGCCGACGACATTACGGACCCGGCGCCGGCGACCGCGTTCGCGCACCTCGACGCCACCACCAACCTTTCCCGCTCCATCGCGGAACTCGGCATTTACCCGGCGGTGGATCCGCTGACCTCGACTTCGCGCATTCTCGATCCGCGCATTCTGGGCGAGGACCACTACAACACCGCGCAGGCCGTAAAAGGCGTGCTGCAGCGCTACAAGGACCTGCAGGACATCATCGCCATTCTCGGCGTCGACGAACTGTCGGACGAAGACAAGGCGATCGTGGCCCGCGCGCGCAAGCTCCAGAAGTTCCTCTCGCAGCCGTTCCACGTGGCCGAGCAGTTCACCGGCATCCCGGGCAAGTACGTGAAGCTGTCCGACACGATCCGCAGCTTCCAGGAGATCGTGGCCGGCAAGCACGACGATCTGCCCGAACAGGCGTTCTACATGCAGGGCTCGATCGAGGACGTGATCGAAAAGGCCCGCCAGCTGCGCGGTTAAGCCAATGCCGGATACTCTTCTGCTGCAGGTCGTCAGCCCGGAGCGCATGCTGGTCGAGGCGCAGGTGACCGAAGCGCAGATTCCCGCGCTCAACGGTTTCATCGGCGTTTTGCCCGGCCATGCGGCGCTCGTTTCCGAGCTGATGGCCGGGGGCGTTCTCTCTTATCAGACGGAGGGGAAAGAGAAGGCTCTGGCTGTCTTCGGCGGCTTCGTCGAAGTACAGGCGGACCGCGTTCGCGTGCTGGCCGACGCAGCCGAGCCCCGCGAAGAGATCGATCTCAAAGCGGCGCAGCAACAGCTGGCGAAAGCCACAGCCGCCGGCGTGGCGGCGGACATCCAGCGCGCGCAGGCGCGCGTGGATGCGGCAGGCCGCGGCTCGAGCGGACACTGACCTGACCTCTGTTTCCACCGCAATCGCGGCGTATCGGCCGGGCGATAACGAACCTTCGCTCATGGTACGAGCTATTACCTTGCGGCGACTCATGGTACGAACCATTACCTTTCCTGTGGTAATCTCCGTGCTGTATGTCACAGGAGGCGACCGCAGACCGCGCCTGGCGTCGCGACATTGACGGCCTGCGCGCGGTCTCAATCGCGCTGGTCGTCTGCTATCACGCCTTTCACCGTTGGATGCCGGGCGGGCTGGTCGGCGTCGATGTCTTCTTCGTCATCTCCGGGTATCTGATCACCGGGATCATCAGTCGCCGCCTCGCAGCCGGCGATTTTTCATTCGCCTGGTTCTATTCCCGGCGTGTCCGGCGAATTTTCCCTGCGTTGTTTCTGGTGCTCGCGGCCGTGCTGGTCTTCGGCTGGTTCGAACTGCTTCCGCCCGAATACCGGAATCTCGGCTGGCATACCGCCGCGGGCGCCGGCTTTGTTTCCAATCTGGCCCTGCTGCAGGGGACCGGATACTTCGACGGGGCCGCGGAATCAAACCCTCTGCAGCACCTCTGGTCGCTGGGAGTCGAGGAACAGTTCTATATTTTCTGGCCTCTGCTGCTGTGGATCGGGCGGAGGCGAATCCGGCCGGCGGCGATGGCCGGAATCCTTGCCGTTTTGTCCTTCGTCTTCTGCGTGACGCTGGCCGGGCACAATCCCGATGCGGCGTTCTATCTGCCGTTTTCGCGAGCGTGGGAGCTGATGGCAGGCGCGGTTCTCGCCTGCATCCCGCCCAGCCCGCAGGTCACGGGGCGCCGGGCGGAATATCTTTCGGTGGCCGGATGCCTGCTGATCGCGGCAGCGGCGATCTTTGGCGGCCAGGAAGCGTTCCATGTGTGGTGGGCCGTGCCTCCGGTGGCGGGAGCAGTGCTGGTGATCCTCGCCGGTCCGGGCGCCTCAATCAACCGGGTGCTGCTGAGCAGTTCCCCTGCCGTGCTGGCCGGCGCCATCAGCTACCCGCTCTATCTCTGGCACTGGCCGATTCTGGCATTCAGCAATGTTCTCGCGCCCGGTGGGCCGACGCGCGCGGAAAGTTTCCTCGGCGTGATGGCGGCCCTTGTGCTGGCGTGGCTGACATGGCGATATCTGGAGCGG
>DASPQQ010000074.1:0-5415 GCA_035624885.1 Bryobacteraceae bacterium
GGGAGGCGGCGCGTCTCGAAGATCTGTTCTCGCGCGAGGATACGGCCGAGATCCGTTATCTGATGAACCGCGCGCGCCGCACCGGCCACGCGACCACGCAGCTCGAGGTGAAGGCGCCGCAGAAGACGGTGCATCTTTCCATCACCGTTTCCGCCATCATGAGCTCCGCCGTGATGCGCGCGAGCGCGGAGAACGGGCGGCGCGGGTCGGGATTCGTGATCGTGATCGAAGACACGAGCGATCTGCTGCGCGCCCAGAAAGCGGCGGCGTGGAGCGAAGTGGCGCGGCGCGTGGCGCATGAAATCCGCAATCCGCTGACCCCGATTACGCTCTCGGCCGAGCGCATTCTTCGCCAGATGGGGCGCGTGCAGTTGCCGGCGCCGGCGCAGTCGATCGTGCGCGAATGCGCCGAGACCATCCTCGTCGAGACCGCTTCGGTCAAGCGCCTCGTCGACGAATTTTCGCAGTTTTCGCGCCTGCCCGCGGCGCAGCCGGTGTTGTGCGATCTGAATGAAATCGTCACCGCCGGGCTGGCGGTTTTCGAGGATCGCCTCGAAGGCATCGAAGTGCAGGTCGATCTGGCGCAGGGCCTGCCGCCGGTCGCTGTCGATCCCGAGCAGTTGAAGCGCGTGGTGGTGAACCTGATCGACAATGCCGCCGAAGCGATGCAGGATTCGCCCACGCGCGTGCTCAGCATCCAGACGCGGCCGGGCATTGCGGAGACGGTCGAGATCATCTTCGCCGATACCGGCTGCGGCATCACGGCCGAGCAGAAAGAGAAACTCTTCCTGCCGTATTTCTCGACCAAGGGGCGGGGTACGGGCCTCGGGCTCGCGATCGTGAGCCACATTCTGGCCGAACACAACGCCAGCATCCGGGTGGAAGACAACAAGCCCTGTGGCGCCTGGTTCGCGGTGGAAATTCCCGTGGCGGTCAGCGTCAGCGCGTAAATGAAGCCGCAACGCATTCTGATCGTGGACGACGAACCCGGGATTCGTCAGGCCCTCACCGGTGTGCTCACCGATGAGGGGTTTCCGGTCGAGACCGTGGAGACCGGCGAGGCGTGCCTCGATCTGCTCAGCCGCTCGACGTTCGAGCTGGTCATCCTCGACATCTGGCTGCCGGGCCTCGACGGCCTCGAGACGCTGCAGCGCATTCAGGAGATTCCTTCGCCGGACCGGCCGGTGGTGGTGGTGATCTCGGGTCATGGCACCATCGATACCGCGGTCAAAGCGACCAAGCTCGGCGCCTACGACTTCCTTGAGAAGCCGCTCTCGATCGACCGCGTCCTGATGGTGGCGCGCCACGCGCTCGAGAACCGGCGCCTGCGCATCGAGAACGAGCAGCTGCGGGAATCGGTGGCGGGCGAACCGCACATCGTGGGCGACAGCGTTCCCATGAAGGCTTTGCGCCAGCAGCTGGCGCTGATGGCGGGCACCAACGGCCGCGTGCTGATTTACGGCGAAAGCGGAACGGGCAAGGAACTGGTGGCGCACGCGCTGCACGCGCTGAGCCCGCGCGCTTCAAAGCCGTTTGTCGAAGTGAACTGCGCGGCGATTCCGGAAGATCTGATCGAGAGCGAACTGTTCGGGCACATGAAGGGCAGCTTCGGATCGGCGATCGACCGCAAAGTGGGCAAGTTTCAGAAGGCCGATGGCGGCACGCTGTTTCTCGACGAGGTGGGAGACATGAGCCTGCGCACGCAGGCCAAGGTGCTGCGCGTGCTGGAAGACCAGCGCTTCGAACCGGTGGGCGCGCAGGAATCGATTCAGGTGGATGTGCGGGTGGTGGCGGCGACGGCGAAGAATCTCGAAGCCGAGATCGAGCGCGGCAACTTCCGCGAGGCGCTGTTTTACCGGCTCAACGTGATTCCGTTCTACGTGCCGCCGCTGCGCGAACGCAAGGAAGACATTCCGGCGCTGGCGGCTTTCTTCCTCGAGGAGTTCACGCTGGCTTACGGGCGCAAGCCGAAGGAACTGACCGGGGAGGCCATCGAGATCCTGATGGGCTACCACTGGCCTGGGAACGTGCGCGAGCTGCGCAACCTGATCGAGCGCATCGTGATCCTCAACCCGCAGACGCGCATCGATGCGCGCCACATTCCGCTCTCGCTGGCGCGCAAGCCGGCGGCGGACCGCTCGGGCCAGCGCTATGGCAGCCTGCAGGAAGTGCGCGAAGCGGCGGAGCGGGAATATATCCAGAAAAAGCTCGAGGAATCGAACGGAAATGTGAGCCGGGCGGCGGAGTTGCTGGGGCTCGAGCGCAGCAATCTCTACCGGAAGATGCGCGCACTCGGGATCGGGCCGCGGGAGTAAACGGGCGCAAACGCGACTGAAGTCGCATCCACAGCCGGTGGCCGGGATTTACGAAGCTTCGTGGAGGCCGTTGTGGATGGCGTAGAGCGCGAGCTCCAGCCGGTCTGAAACACCCACCTTGTCGAAGATATTGTGCAGGTGGTTCTTCACGGTCTGTTCGCTGATGAACATGCGCTCGGCCATTTCCTTGTTCTTGTAACCCTGCGCCACCAGCACCACGATCTCCATCTCGCGCTGGCTGAGCGCGGCGGCGTTCTCGCGCAGTCCGGTGCGCGCGCCCTGCGAAGGCGGGGCGCCGGCGCGTCTCGCGAGACGGCGGATCACGTCGGCAGTCGTCATGCGGTCGAGCCAGAATTCGCCGGCGTGGACTTTGCGGATGCTCTTGAGCAGCAGCTCGGTCGACGTCTGCTTCGGCACGATGCCGCAGCATCCCTGGCGCACGGCTTCGACGAAATCTTCCTTCTTGTCGTCCTTCACCAGCATGATGACGCGCGTGGGCGCCTTCGTATCCTGGATGGCGTTGAACACCTTCTGGCAATCGGGCGAACTGGCGGCCCAGCCGATCAGTGCGATATCCGGACGGTTTTTGCTGATCTGCTCGAGAACGACGGGCAGAGAGTCCGTGGCGGAAACGACTTCGAGATCGTCCTGACCCGAGAGCAGATTCGTCAGGCCGTCGCGAAAAAGGCTCTGATCCTCGACTACCAGAACACGGATGGGCTGTGATTCCTTGTCCGCAATTCGATCCGCGTTGGCTACTGGCGCCCGATTTCCCTTCATTTCTCCCGCAATGCCCCTTCCCTGACTACGGTTTGCTTCCGTACAGGACTCGTCTAAGTCTATGGTTCCGCTGGCCGCAAGTCAACATCGTCACAGCCGCTCATCGACCTTCTGCGGCCTCTGCGTGAGGATCTCGCGGACCGCGTAAATACGGCGGTTCTGGCTCTCAAAGTAAGTCCGGATGACCAGCTCGCCGATGAGTCCGGTCGAGAACATCATGAGCCCGGTGAGCAGCAAAAGCGCGCCTGCGATGATGAGCGGACCATGTTCCTGCAGAATATCGACCTGGCTGAAGAGTTTTTCGATCATGCAGTAAAGCAGAATGGCCGAGCCGGAAACCGTCCCGGCGAGCCCGATGGAGCCGAAAAAATGCATGGGCCGGGTGAAATATTTCAGTAGAAATCTGATTGTGAGAATGTCGAAAAGGACGCGGAAAGTGCGGCTCAGACCGTAGTGGGAGGTGCCGGTGACGCGGTTGGTGTTCTGGATGGGCACCTCGGCCACGCGGGCGCCGTAAAAGCTGGCGAGAGCGGGAATGAAGCGGTGTAATTCTCCGTAAAGATGGACATCGCGCAGCACTTCGGCGCGATAGGCCTTGAACGTGGTGCCGAAATCGCGCAGGTCGACGCCGGACGCTTTCGACATCAGCCAGTTGGCGATGCGCGAAGGGAGACGCCGCGTGAAGGCGTTGTCGATGCGTTCCTTGCGCCAGCCGCTGGCGATGTCGTAGCCTTCGTCGATTTTGGCGAGCAGCGCGGGAATGTCTTCGGGCGCGTGCTGCAGATCGCCGTCCATGGCGATGACGACCTCGCCCGTGGCCTGGTGAAAGCCGGCCGAAAGAGCCGCGGTCTGGCCGAAGTTGCGCCGGAGCCGGATGACTTTCAGATGCGCGTCGGTTTCGACGAGATTGGCCAGCAGTTCGCACGTGCGGTCCGTCGATGCGTCGTCCACAAAGAGGATTTCATATGCCCGCCCGACGCTCACGAGAACAGCGGTGAGACGGTCATAAAGCGGCAAAATGGAATGCTCTTCGTTATGGACTGGCACGACGATGGAAAGCATGATCAGTCATTATTGTAACTGTTGATTTTCCGGCTTCAGGCGCAAAAGTTCGAATTTCGGGCCATTGAGAGCGTCTTCTTTCCTCCCGGCAAGGCGGGTAACGTGTTCCGCGGCGCATTGGGAACTCTGATGCCGCGCACGCGGGCCGCCGGGCTGCCGCGAGGCTTTGCCGAGCCGCCGCGGCCGTTCGTGCTGCGGGCCGCGCATCTCGACGGTCTGCGGATCGAGCCGGGCGGTGAATTCGGGCTGGAGGTGAATGTTTTCGATCTCGAGGGCGGCACCATGCGGGCTCTCGCGGAAGCGCTCGGAGAGTTGAAACGCACCGGCCTCGGACCGCGCAGGGCAAAAGTGGAATTGCTGCCGCCCGCGAAGCCGCGGGATATCGAACTGGATCTCGCGCCAGGATGCGCGGCCACGAAGGTCACGGTGCGCTTCGTGACCCCGACCGACCTCAAGGGACTGCCGCCTCGCGCGGGCACGGTGCCGTTCGGGATCCTCTTCGCGCGGGCGCGCGACCGCGTGAGTTCGCTCCTGACGTTATACGGGGAGGGCCCGCTGGAAATCGATTTCGCCGGGATGGCGGAGCGCGCCGCCGGAGTGCGGACGGTGAGCTGCGAACTGATCTGGCGGCACATCACGCGCCGGAGTTCGCGCACCGGCCAGACGCACGGCATCGGCGGCTTTACCGGCAAGGCGGAGTACGAGGGAGATCTCACCGGGTTCCTGCCCTATCTGCGGGCGGCCTGGTGGACCGGCATCGGACGCCACACGGCGTGGGGAAATGGAGTGATTGCGTGTGAGTGAGCGGATGCCATACCGGGCCACGACGGGCGCGGCCGCTTACGAACGCATTTCGAAGCTGCCCGTCTCGGTGCTGCTCGAAAACGTGCGCAGCCTGTATAACGTCGGCGCGTTCTTCCGCACCGCCGACGCGGTTGCGCTCGAAAAGCTGTATCTGGCGGGCATCACCGGCCACCCGCCGCAGAACATGATCACGAAGACGGCGCTTGGAGCGGAAGAGACCGTGCCGTGGGAGCGCGCGGCGAATGCCGAAGAAGTGATCCGCAGGCTGCAGAAGGCGGGTCATGAGATTGCCGCCATCGAGACCAGCGTCCACGCCGTCGATCTGTTCGACTGGCAGCCGCGCTTTCCGGTGTGCGTGGTCTTCGGCCATGAGACCGACGGCCTTCTGCCGGGCACGGCGGCGCTCGCCGATACCCACATCCGCATCCCGATGCTCGGCCGGAAACACTCGCTG
>DASPQQ010000075.1:0-9539 GCA_035624885.1 Bryobacteraceae bacterium
TGACCGGACTCTACATGTTCTCCTACGAGAAGGTTGTCGATGAAGGCGGCGCCATCATCGGCCACGTGATGGCGGACTCCCCGGCAGCGAAGGCCGGGATTCAGGCGGGCGACAGGATCGTGCGCCTCAACGGCAAGGACAATCCGAGCTGGGAAGACATCGTCACCAAAGAAATCGCGGGCGCAGGCCTGCCGATGACGGTGACGCTCGAACGCAGCGGCCATCGCTTCGTGGCCTCGGTCACCCCGGTGCTCGATGAAAAAGAAGGCGTGGGTTCGGCAGGCTGGGAAGGCCAGAATCAGATTCAGGTTGGCGGCGTGTCGGAAGGGATGCCGGCGGCCGGCGCGGGTCTCCAGAAAGGCGACCTGCTGCTCAAGGTCAACAACATCGCGATTCACTCGATGTACACGCTGCCCGAAGTCATCCGGCACAGCGAGGGCAAGCCGGTGACGATTCTCTACTCGCGCAACGGCGTGACCCGGACCGCGACCATGAAGCCGGTCTTCAAGACCCGCGGCAGCGATTCGCGCTGGATGATCGGCGTCGCTTCCGAAGTGAAGCTCAATGTGCAGAAGATGCAGCTTTCGTTCCCCGCCGCGCTCCGGCAATCCCTCGTTCAGAACGGCAGGAACGCGAGCCTGATTGTCGAATTTCTGCGCGGCATGGTGGAACGCCGCATGTCGGCGAGGAACCTCGAAGGGCCGATCGGCATTGCCCAGCAGGCAACGCAGGCAGCCGCCGCCGGACCGGGCGCGTTCCTCTCGCTGATGAGCGTCGTCAGCCTCAATCTCGCCATCGTCAACCTGCTGCCGATTCCGATTCTCGACGGCGCCATGATTCTGACGCTGCTCATCGAGATGGTGATGGGCCGCGACATCAGCGTCAGCGTGAAGGAGACCGCGCTCAAGCTCGGCTTCCTCTTCCTCATGATGCTCATGGTGTTCGTGATCTACAACGACATCGCGCGCCGCTTCACCCCCGGGCTCATCACTTTCTTTTTCCGCTGAGAGCCGGCACCGCATCCCCTTTTCTGAAGCGCGGCGGCCCTGGCCTTCATCTGGTAATCTGACACAAGCCGCCGACTCACAAGCCCATGGAATGTTCGTGTGTTCGCCACAGCGACGTGCCGGGTACGTCAAAACTCTTCACGGACCTGGTCCAGCATTTCGATCGGGTCAGCGACCTTTATCCCATCCCTCCCAACCGTTTCGATTCCCTCAAAGCCGCGTCAAAGTTCGATTTCCCCGACGACCGGCGCGCTGCTCTGGTGCGCGCGCTCACACCGCTCAACGAAGGAAATCCCTCGCTTCGGGAACTGGCGAAGCCAGGGACTGTGGCAATTGTCACAGGCCAGCAGGTCGGATTGTTCTCCGGTCCCGCTTACAGCATTTACAAGGCGCTCTCGGCGATCCGGATTGCCGAAAGCCTGACCGCCAGCGGCATCCCCGCCGTGCCGGTTTTCTGGATCGCGACGGAAGATCACGACTTCGCCGAGATCGATCACGTCTGGGTTTTCGGCGCCGCGCACCGTCCGGCAAAAATACAGTTGCGGGATATCGATGCAGCGGGTGCACGTCCGGCGGGCGGCATCGTGCCCGGCACCTTCCCGCTCGGGGAACTGCGCCGCGCCATGCAGGGACTTCCCTTCCTTGACGAAGCCATGGCTCTCGCCGAACAGGCCTACCAGCCCGGCGCCAGCATGGGCGGGGCGTTCGCCGAACTGCTGCGTGCTCTGTTCCGCCGTTTCGGTCTTCTCATCATCGATCCGATGGATGCGGCCATCCGCCAACTGCGCGCTCCTCTCATGCGCCAGGCGGTGGAACGGATGCCGGAGCTCGTCGAAGCGCTGATCGCGCGATCGAGAGAACTCGTCTCACGCGGCTACCACGCGCAGGTGCTGGTCGATCAGAAGACTTCGCTCGCGTTTCTGCTCGAAGGCGGCGAACGCCTCGCGCTGAAGCGCAATCCGAGCGGCGAATACATCGCGCTGCACCATCACCTCAACACTCCCGAACTCGCCGGCCGCGCCGCCCATCTTTCCCCCAACGCTCTGCTCCGCCCGGTGATTCAGGATTATCTGCTGCCGACCGCCGCGTACATCGGCGGACCCGCGGAACTCGCCTATCTGGCGCAGTCGCAGGTGGTCTACCGGAAGCTGGGACAACGCCAGCCCGCTGCCCTGCCGCGCGTGGGCTTCACGCTCATCGATGAGCGCGGGCGCAAGCGCATGGCTCGCTACGGAGTCGGGCCGGCGGATCTGTTCGTGCGCGAGCAGGTGCTGCATGACCGGATCGCGAAGCGCCTCGTCCCGCAATCCCTTCGCGACAGCCTGCAGCACACCAGAGCGGGCGTCGAGGCCGCGCTCAGCTGTTTCGCTTCGGATCTCGACAAGTTCGATGGTTCGCTCGCTTCCGCCCTCAAAACCTCCCGCCGCAAAATCGAATACCAGATGGGTAAGATCGAGCGCAAGACAGCGGCCCAGATCATGGCTCGCGATGAACAGGCCACGCGCGACGCGGCTTTGCTGAGCGGCCTCGTTTATCCCGAAACGCACCTGCAGGAAAGGTTCTATTCGATCCTGCCTCTCATCGCCAAATTCGGCCCCGGCCTGATCGACGAACTCCACGCCGCAATCCGCATCGACTGCCCCGACCATCAGTTCGCGGTCGTTTAATCCACGCGGCTCGAACCGCGTCCCCGTGTCCCAACGGCGTTATATACTTTTCTGGTCTATGTCTCTGAAAGTGACTTTGAATGGTATGCTTCGCGCCGCCGCAGCCACGGCTTTGCTTGCCTCCAGCCTCGCGGCCCAACAGGCCGACTGGCCTGGCTACAGCTACGATAACGCCGGCCAGCGCTATTCCCCGCTGAAGCAGATCACCGCAAGGAACGTCGCAAAACTGAAGCTCGCCTGGCAGTACGGCACCGACCAGGCGGCGCAGAACCGCAACATGGCTGCATCCGGCGGCATCGCGGCCACCGAAGCCGTACCGATCATGGTCGGCGGCGTTCTTTACACACCCACCATGGCCCACACCATCGTGGCGCTCGAGCCGGAAACCGGCAGGGAGATCTGGAAGTACGAACTGGGCCGCGCCGGCGCGCCTTTGCGCGGCGTCACTTACTGGGCCGGCAACAAGGACTATCCGCCGCAGATCATGGCGGGAACCAGCGATGGGAAACTGATCGCGCTCAACGCGAAGACCGGCAAACTCGTCCCCGGCTTCGGCAACGAAGGCCAGGTCAATCTGCGCATCGGCGTGGCCGATAAGTTCCCGAACGCTCCGTATCACATGAGCTCGCCGGGCGCCATCTACAAGGACACGATCGTCACCGGAGCGCAGGGTCAGGAAGAGAACCCGGACGGCCCGGCGATGGATGTGCGCGCCTGGGACCTCAAAACCGGCAAGCTCCTCTGGACATTCCATACTCTCCCGCATCCCGGTGAAACCGGCTACGAGACCTGGCCGAAGGACAACTGGATCAACGGCGGCTCTCCGGCCAACTGGGGCGCCATGACCATCGATGAGCAGCGCGGGCTCGCGTTTCTGCCCATCGGCCAGCCGGCCTCGCAATACTACGGCGGGGCGCGCGAAGGCGATAATCTCTTCTCCTCGTCAATTGTTTGTCTCGATTTAAATACGGGGAAATTGAAGTGGTATTTTCAGCTCACCCATCACGATATGTGGGATTACGACGCTGAAGCCGCTCCCGCCCTGATCGACATCGTCCACAACGGAAAGAAAATCCCGGCCGTGGTGGCGATCTCTAAAATCTCGCTCATGTTCTTCCTCGACCGCGAGACCGGCAAGCCGATTTATCCCGTCGAGGAGCGGCCGGTTCCGCAGAGCGAGATCCCGGGCGAGCACAGTTCGAAGACGCAGCCGTTCCCGCTCAAGCCGCCGCCTCTTGCGCGCCTGAGCATGACGCCTGACGAGATTTTCAAAGGTGAGCCCGAGCACGAAAAGTTCTGCCGGGATCTGGCCGAAAAGATCGGCGGCGTGCACAACCTCGGCCCCTACACGCCATACAGCGAGAAGGAGTTCCGCATCATATTCCCCGGCCAGCAGGGCGGCGCGAATTATGGCGGCGTCTCCGTCGACCCGAAGCTGAACTACGTCTTCGTCAACACGCGCGACGTGGGCGGCATGGGCAGGATGGACAAAACGCCCGCGGACGATCCGGTCGCCTACCGGCGCTTCAGTCCGCTCGGCCGCGGCACGCACTTCGCGCGTTTCTGGGATCCGGTGAAGCTGCTGCCCTGCCAGCAGCCGCCGTGGTCGCAGCTCTACGCAATTAACGCGAATACGGCGGAAATTGCGTGGCATGTTCCGCTCGGAACAAGCGATGAGCTCGAAGCCAAAGGCATGCACAACACCGGCGCCTTCGGCCAGGGCGGAAGTATCGCCACAGCCGGCGGTCTCGTCTTCATCGCGGGAACCACCGACAAGCGCTTCCGCGCCTTCGATTCAAAGACCGGCAAGCAGCTCTGGGACACGAAGCTGGATGTGATGGGCCAGACCAACCCGATGACCTACATGGGCCACGACGGCAAGCAGTATGTGGTGATTGTCAGTTCGGGACTGAACGCCTACCGCATCGAATAGGCTGCGTCCCGAAAAAAAACACGGCGGGCACTCGGAGGAAGGTACCCGCCGTTTTCACGAGTATAACCTGCAGGCACTCGGAGGATTGTGCCTGCAAGCTGGACCATCCGGGCAGCAACCGAAGTTGCGGGCGAATGGCACCGGTTGTGAAAAACTGTTCTGTTATTAAGACGAAATATAACTTAAAACGTTGCCGATTTCGCGCAGGAAAATTACGGACTGCACTCGGCTACATTTACGATAGCATGAAAGGGTACGAACCGTACATATTTTTCATCTCAGGTAGAACAGACTGAGCCGCGGGAGCCCTTCCGCCTCCAGGGCGGCACGTTCGAGAAACTGCAATTCCAGCATGGCGAGCTGCGGCGCGGTCATCCGGCTCCGCCACGGCCGCAGGTAAGAATCCAGATCCGCTCTCATTCTAAAGGCTTTATCTTCGCTCTGCCGCGCGCGGGCCAAAGCCACAAGCTTTTGCTCCAGAACCGTCAGCCGCTGCTCAAGTGCTTCCAGATCCAGAGGCGATTTGTCAAGCTCGGTAGAAATCTGATCGAGCGAATCGGCCACCGGAACGAACTCGCTGACCCCGGTCCGGCGGATAGCCTCCGCGTTACCCGAAATAAACCGGCGCAGCTCTTCTAGCGGGAAAGCGGGGACCGGCTCCGGGCTCGCTTCGCGCTGTCCGCCCGCGTCCGCAAGGCGTTGATTTTCCACCATTACCGCCTGAACACAATAGGCGAGGGAATTCACCATCCGGGCCCGGCTGCGTTTCGCCCGCCACTTCTCGAAAGCCGCGTCGATGCCGCGCAGAACCGCTTCGAGAGGCACTCCGGAGTTCTTCCACGTCTCGATCAGGGCCCAGTCGAGCGGGGAAAGCAGGAACAGGCCGGTGCCCCTCGCCCTTTGAAAGTGTTCCTCTATTTCAGTGAAATAGTTGAAGTAATTCAGCAGATTTTCGCCGCTCACTGCGTATTTTTCCGAAGGCGCTGCCAGAGCAGATGAAGGCCGTCGAGCGTCAGGTTCTCGTCCACGTGGCGGATGTAGCGCGAGCCTCCGGCGATGAGCCCCGCCTGGCCTCCCGTCGCCACCACCTGCGTATCCACGCCGAGTTCGCCGCGCAGCCGCTCGATCATGCCGTCGATCGCGCCCACCGCGCCATAGTAGAGGCCCGACTGCATGCTCGCCACCGTGTTGGTGCCGATCACCTTCGCCGGTTTCCGGAAATCCACCAGCGGCAGCCGCGCGGTCCGGCTGAACAGAGCCTCGACCGAAATCCCGATGCCCGCCGCGATGATGCCGCCGAGGTATTCGCCTTTCTCCGAGAGCGCGTCGAACGTGATGGCGGTGCCCAGATCGACGATCACGCACGGCCCGCCGTACTTGTGCAGCGCCGCCACGCTGTTGACGATGCGGTCGGCGCCCACTTCGGCGGGATTGTCGTAACGGATGACGAGCCCGGTATCGGTTTCCGACGTGATGAACAGCGGGTCGAGCCCGAAGTAGCGCTGCGCCATCTCCGCCAGACGGCTGTTGATGGGCGGAACGACGGAAGAAATGATGATCCCCCGCACCTCGGCCGGATCGAGCGACGCGTAGCGCAGCAGGCTGATGAGCAGGATGCCCCACTCGTCCGAGGTCTGTTCGCGGATCGTGCGCAGGCGGCGGTAATCGAGCAGCGCGCCGCCCCGGAAGATTCCAACCGTGATATTTGTGTTGCCGGCGTCGAGAGCGAGGAGCATTTACATGTACGCGGGAACGGCGATTCCGAGAACGGCCAGCGTGCGTTCCAGCTCGCGCCGGAAGAAGTCCGTCATCCAGAGCAGGAAGACCTTCCGCTCGCGGTCCGGTTCGGAAAGCACCGGGTATTGATGATAGAAGTTATTGAAGGTCTGGGCAAGCTGGAAGGCGTAACGCGCCACGGTGGCCGGTTCTCCGGCCGCAACCGCGCGCTCCACCACGGAATCGGCTTTCGAAGCCGCGAGCAGCATCTGCCAGCAATCTTCCGATCCGAGCTGCCGCGCCATGGCTTCTTCCGTCAGTTCGTTTTTGAAGTCGGGGACGGCTTCGCCGCGCTCTTCCAGTTTGCGCAGGATGTTGCGCGCGCGCACGGCGGCGTACTGCACGTAGGGTCCGGTCTCGCCTTCGAAGCTGAGGGCTTCCTGAAAGTCGAACGCGATCACCGTATTGCGCGTGAACTTCAAAAGGAAGTAACGCAGCGCGCCCATGGCGATTTCGGTCGCGATCGCCCGCTGCGCCGCGTTGTTATCTTCCGGATGCCGCAAGGCGACTTCGCCCATCGCCGTTTCGACGAGTTTGTCCATGAGATCGTCGGCCTTGATCCCGAGGCCCTTGCGGCCCGAGACCTCGACATACGGCCGTTTCGCATCTTCCGGCGACAGCTCGATGCCCAGCTCCGCGCAGCAGCGCGGTGAGAGCGCAACCATCTCGTAGGAAAAGTGGATCGAGCGCCCGGCCTGCTCGGCGTACCCGAGAGCCTTCAACCCCGCGACCACCACATCCTGCAGATACGACTGGCGCGTATCGATGACGTTGTAGACCATCGAGCCGTGGCCAAACGACGGCGCGGGGCCCGGCTGCGCTTCGTCCGTCGATGCCCACACATCGTGCCCGTCGGCGTAACGCGTGAGCCGGCGGTAATGGAAGTCCTTGCCGAGCAGCCCGAATTTCCAGAGCTGATAGGCGATGTCTTTCCCGACGTACGTGACGGTCCCGTTCGACCGGACGATCACCTTGCTGTCTTCGTTGGCCTCGTCTTCACCGCGGAAGGCCGAGGACGGCATCACCCAGCATCCGGCGTTCTTCCCTTCCGTTTCGAGATAGATCGCTTTGCGTTCCCTGAGCAGCTCGAAGGCGGATTGCCAGAACTTCAGATGCAGAATCTCGCTTTCGCGCGGCAGCACGTCGTACTGGATGTTGAGCCGGAGCATCGTCGCCAGATGGGCATTCACAATCGCATCCGCCACCAGATGCGCCAGCTCGGCCAGTTCGCCTTCATTGGCTTCCACGGCATGCAGCGTCTGGGCGCGCCATTTCAGAGCCTCGGGAAACTCCCTGTAGTACTGCGAAGTGCGGGCGTAGAGATCCCAGCAGACATAATCGAACCGCTCGTCGCCCGTACCTTCGAGAAGCGCGGCCACATCCGCCGGCGTCTTTTGTTCGAGGAAGTGGAACCCGGCCACGACATCGGCTACCTGCACGCCCGTATTGTCGATGTAATTCTGCACTTCGACGCGGTTGCCGCGCGCGCGCAGCATTCTGACGAAGGTATCGCCGAGGACGGCGTTGCGCAGGTGGCCGATGTGCGCTGCCTTGTTCGGATTGATGTTGGTGTGCTCGACGATGATCTTCGCGCCGGTCTCCGGGAAGGTTTCCCCGACGCCCGCCAGCAGGGCCAGAGCGTAAGCGCCGCGATCGAGCCGGATATTGACGTATCCGTTGCCGGCAACCTCCATGGCCGCCACGCCCGGCAGCCGCCCGACCGCTTCCACCACTTGCTCGGCGGCTTTCTTCGGCGGCTGGCGCAGGGTTTTCGCAAGCTGGAAAGCGACCGGGACAGCGATCTCGCCGAAAGAACTCTGGCGAGGCTGTTCGAGACCGAACTCGGGATCGAGGTCGAAGCGCGTGCGCAGGGCCTGGCGGAACGCGGCGTGGATCTGCTTTTCAAGGATGTGAAACACGGGAAATTTGAGTATAGCGGCGCAGCAGCTACAGCCGATGCGCGCCGTCCGCGCGGCCGAGGGCCCGGTCGAACGTGCCGAGGGGAAGGTGGCCGGCCTTGCGCGCGATCTCCAGCAGGAGCCAGTCGGAGAATCCAACCGATGGCCGGCTCCGGAAAGACCGGAGCGCGGCCTCAACCGCCTCTGCGTCCTGGAGCACAATGCTGCGGTGCTTCAGAAGCATCCCGATCGCTTCGGCCTGCGCCGCCGCGTCCATCTGGTACGAGAAGCCGAGCACCCACACCGTCTCCGCAAGGGCAAGCAGCGACAGCCAGGCCCCGTTCTCGATGAAAGCCTCAGCCGAAGCCGACTGAGCCGGGTTGTCACGGATGATCAGCCGGACGACGACGTTCGTGTCAATGGCCCGCATTTCGCTTTGGATGGCGTTTGAGAATATAGCGCCGGATGCCCTCTTTGACGTCATCCCGGCATGGCCGGACAGGAGGCTTGTCCCCGAACAGAATCTTATGCATCTCCTCGAAGGTATAGCCGCCTTTTCGCCGTACGGTCATCGTGCCGTCCTTCTCTTCCCATTCGATGACGGAACCCGGTCCGATGCCGAGCCGCCGCCGGACCTCGGCGGGCACGGAAATCTGGCCCTGTGAAGTTACCTTCGACTGCGCGATGGCCATGCCTTACATTACCACGGTAATGAACAACCGGGACAGACAGAACTGGGCAGCCTTTTTCGCCCCGCCAAATCACGTATTTTCAGCAAACTTCTGAGGCGAAAAAGGTGCCAGTTTGGTCTATCCCATGTTTTTCAGCAACCCGGGCTACGGAATCCGCAGCGACTGAATAACGGGCTGAATCCGCTCCACAAACGCGTTCAGATCCACCGTCGCCGGCACCTGCGTGAACACGTCGGCTTTGCCGCTCGCACCGATGTAGCGCAGCATGTACTCCGTCATGGCCGGATGGAGCGGCCCTTTGCCCGTGAAATCCGCCACCCAGCTCAGTGCCGGACGCCCATCCACCACCGACTGCTGAATACTGCTCTGCCGGATCGTATAATCCGTCAGCCCCTCGCGTTCCCGCCGCTGCTTCACCTTGTTGTCCATGCCGAAACGCAGTACTCCATCGAGATCGGCCGCCGGCGGATTCGCGAGCGGGTATTGGTAGTAGGCGTTGGTCCACAGACCCGAGCGTGTGTCGATGAAAGTCAGCGTCGTCTCGTGGTCGCCCCAGCGGACACCGG
>DASPQQ010000076.1:0-8601 GCA_035624885.1 Bryobacteraceae bacterium
GAAGGGCCAATGGGATCGCACCACTTGCGGTAATCGCCGGACCGGACGGTGATCGGGATGTCGATCTGGTGCCAGAGGAAGGTTCTGGTGCTGCCTTTCACGTCGTCCGCCCAGGGCGCGGCGACTGCCATGAGATCCGTCGGGGTGTCCTGACAGAACCTGTTGTGTTCGATCGGGATCGGCGAGGCCGAGAGGATTTTGTCGACGGCCGCGCTGACCGCCGGCGTGAGATGAGCCCTCGCGATGAGCGCGACGATCTGATGGCCGTCACAGCCCCACCCGAAAGCAGGTGACGCAGAAAGAAGAAACAAAAGCAGCTTGCGCACTGCTCTTGATTATTCCAGATGCAGGTCTATTTGATGATGGCGGTGTCGCCGTGACTGGTGAGTGCCACGAATCCCGCGATACGCATCCCGGTGTCGGAAGCGGTTGTGCCGCCAGTGCCTGTAGCTACCACCAGCCACGGGTGAGTGAGGAACGTACCGGCCGTCCAGGTGCCGTTCACCGCCAGGGCGGCCTTATAGAGCATTCGGTGTCCGTTATAGTCGATCCAGTAGATATCAACTGGACCGGTGCTCTGATTGCTGAACGTGACGTTGGCCCGTGTGGCTGCATTCGAGGACTCGAGAATGTCATCCACCATCGCGGGATCCAGCGCCGGAAGAGTTACGCCGGGCACGCGGGACGCGTGAACGCTCACGGTAACTGGCCCAATGGCAAGGCAGCCTGACAACAGTGCGGCGAGAGCAACGGTTCTGTGCAGATTCTTCACGGGTTCACTCCTTCTGGCCAGGATTGTAGCCAGTTGGGAGCTTTGCTGGCAATCCTGGTGCCAGGCTATTTTGCGTGCCGGCGCAGCGTCCAGGAGTCCGGCCGGGCGTTGTCCTGCTCGAGCTTTTTCAGATCGTCGCTGACGTTGATGAGCTTGCCGGTGAGGTGGTTCGAGCGCTCGGAGGCGAGGAAGAGCGCGAGCTGAATCTGCTTGTCGGCCGGAATGCCGCCGGTGAGGCGGATGTTTTCGGCCTCGTCGAGTTCCTTCGCTCCCGCGTGTTCATCGGCGTGCAGGATATCGTCCGTCATGCTCGTGTAGGTCCCGCCGGGCGAGAAGGAGTTGACCTGAATATTGTGGTCGCGCACTTCTTCGGCGAGACTTTCGGCGAAGCGGACGACGGCCGCTTTGCTGGCCGCGTAAGGCGCAAACCAGGGACGCGGGCGGTCGGCGCCGTCATCGACGATCACGATGATCTTGCCGCTGCGCCGCTCAAGCATCTGCGGGAGCACGGCGCGGCAGGCGTTCATCACGCCGATGACGTTGGTTTCGAAGACTTCCTTCCAGTCGCGCGGCTTCTGCTGCGCGAACGGCCCGATGGGGCCGAGGATGGCGGCGTTGGCCACCAGCGTATGGACGCCGCCGAAGACAACTCCCATGCGATCGACCGCGGCCGAAACCTGTTCGAAATCGCGCACGTCGGCGCGGATGCGCAGAGCCGTTCCGCCGGCGTGTTCGATCTCGAGTTTGGTGAGATCGAGTTCCGCCTGGCTGCGGCCCAGAAGACCCACGCGCCAGCCGCTTTGCGCGAACCCCATGGCGAAGCGCTTCCCGATGCCGCGCCCGGCGCCGGTTATAAGAGTGCCTGTTTTCTGGTGATTGATATGCCGGTGAGACGAAAGGTGCGGTGAAGTCACGGACGTGGCGACCAGAAGTATTCTACTCCCGGTCCAATGAATCGCATGTTAACGGCTCAAAATTTTCTGGTGCGTCTTCAGAATGCAGTGGTCCATCACGACTTCGAGCCCCGCCGCGCGCGCTTTGGCGGCGGCGGCTTCATCGGAAACGCCCTCCTGCATCCAGATTCCCCTGGCGCCGATCTTTATGGCCGAATCGACAATCGCCGGCACCTCTTCCGAGCGCCGGAAGATATCGACGATATCGACCGGCTCCGGAATGTCTTCGAGCCTCGCGTAGGCTTTTTCGCCGAGCACTTCGGTTTCGTTCGGGTTCACCGGGATGATCCGGTAGCCCTGCGACTGCAGGTATTCGGAAACGCCGTAGCTGGGCCGCGAACGGCGGCTCGAGAGCCCGACCACCGCGATCGTTTTCCCGGTGCGAATCATGTGTTCACCCGTCATGCCTGTTCCCCTTTGCCAGCTTCATCAGATGCTTCACTTCCCCGGGCGTGAGCAATCTGTACTCTCCTGGTTTCAGCGTACCCAATTCCACCCCGCCGATGCGCACCCGGCGCAGCTTCTCCACCAGATGCCCGAAATGTTTGAACATGATGCGGATCTGCTGGTTGCGCCCTTCGATGAGCCGCACTTCATACCAGGGATTGTCGCCGCGCCGGACCATCCGGAGACCCGCCGGCGACGTGCGGCGGCCGCCCAGCGGGATGCCGTTGCGGAACTCCTCTTCCTCTTCGGGCGTGAGCTGGCCCTTGATTTTGACGAGATACGTTTTGGTGACGTGGCTTCTGGCGGACGTGATGGCGTTGGCGAATTCGCCGTCGTTGGTGAGAAGAATGAGGCCCGTCGAGTGATAGTCGAGCCGGCCGACGGGGAAAACCCGGGTCTTGATGCCTGCGACCAGATCGAGCACGGTGGTGCGGCGCTGCGGATCGCTCGCCGTGCTGACCACGTTATCGGGCTTGTGCAGCGCGAGGTAAAGCAGGCGTTCCGGCTGGTGGATCAGCTTGCCATCCACCTTGATGTGGTCCGTCTCGGGGTCGGCCTTCGACCCGAGTTCGGTGACCACCTGGCCGTTGACGGTAACGCGGCCTTCCACAATGATCTGTTCCGCCTTGCGCCGCGAGGCGATTCCGGCGGAAGCGAGGATCTTCTGCAGACGTTCCGCGGCCATTATTCCGTTTGTTCCGCTGCCGGTGCTTCGGGCGCCGCTTCGGCGGGAGCGGCTTCGGCCGCCGGTTCCGTTTCGCCCTCGGTCGCCTGACGGCCGATGTCCTGGAACTCCTTGAGCGTGGGCAGTTCGGCCAGATCCTTGAGGCCGAACTGGACGAGGAACTCGCGGGTGGTCTTGTAGAGGATCGGCTTGCCGATCACCTGCTTGCGTCCGGCGGTAGTGATCAGTTTGCGGTCGAGCAGCGTCTTGAGCACGCCCGCGCCCTGCACGCCGCGGATTTCCATGATTTCGGGCGCCGTGATGGGCTGCTTGTAGGCGATGACGGCCAGCGTTTCGAGCGCCGGGAGCGAGAGCTTCAGCGGAGGGTTGAGGTTCTTGACGAACCGCCGGACTTCCTCGTGATGCTCGGGTTTGGTCGCCATCTTGAATCCGCTGGCCACTTCGCGGATGCTCAGGCCGCGGTCGGGTTTTTCGTAATCGGCGGCGAGCTGTTCAAGCAGTTCCATGACGCGCTCGCGCGGCTGCTCGACCGCGGCGCAGATCTGGTCGAGCGAGAGCGGTTCGTCGGTGACGTAGATGATCGCTTCGAGCACGGCCTTGAGCTTGGCGTCCTCCATCGGGATGACGGGCGCCGCGGGTTCTTCGGGCAGCAGCTCTTCTGGCGATAATTCGTCGATTTCCGGATTCTCCACGTTACTTATAATCCTCTAGCGGTACTCGTCTTCGGGGGCGGTCAGATGCGTGGTCGCGTTTTCATCGAAGTGCTGGCCTTTGGCCAGCGCGATTTCCCCGAACAGATCGGCCTGCAGAATCTCGACCGACTGTGTCTTCACCATTTCGAGAACGGCGAGGAACAGGCAGATCATGGCGCGTCTCGTCCGCTGCTTCGCCATTACCTGCAGGATGAAGAGCGGCTTGTCCCTGCGCGTGGCCTCGAGCAGCGTACGGACGTGCCCGATCATGTCGTTGACGGAAATTTCCTCTTCGCCGATCTCGTAGACCGGACGGCTGGCGACGCGCTCCAGCACCTCGCCGAAAGCCTTCACCAGGTCGAAGAGGCTGACCGCCAGCCCGGGATCTTCGTTCTCCGCGATGAACTGCTTCATCTGCGGATTCGACCACACGTTCTCCTCGATGATCCGCTTCTGCTGCAGCATTTCGGCCGCGTTCTTGAAACGCTCGTGCTCGAGCAGCCGCTGCACCAGCTCTTCGCGCGGGTCTTCCACCGCTTCGCCTTCCTTCTGCAGCGCGGGATCGGTGGGCAGCAGCAGGCGCGACTTGATGTGGATCAGGGTCGCGGCCATGAACACGAATTCGGCGCCGATATCCAGATCCATCTCGCGCGCCTGGTCGAGATAGCTCAGGTATTGCGCGGTGATGGTCGCGATGGGGATGTTCCGGATATCGATCTGCTGCCTGCGGATCAGGTCGAGAAGGAGGTCGAGCGGACCTTCATACTGATCGAGGCGGACGTTCAGCGGCGACGGCGAACCCGGTGTTGGGGAAACTGTGGACAATCTTTCATTATCGCTTGGCCGCGGATAGAATGGCCGCGGCCTCGTTCACAAGCAGCCCCATCTTCGCATGGCTCGGCTCGAAGCCGGGCCTGAGCCCGTATTCTTCCAGCGTTTCGGTGGTCGTCGGCCCGATCGAGCCGATGAACGCCGACTGGAGGGCTTCGATGACCTGCCGGTCGATCCCTTCTTCCGCCGCGACCTTCATGAGGTTGACCACCTGCATGGACGTGGTGAACAGGACCACATCGAAGCCGCCGGTCGCAAGACGCGCCGCGGCTTCGCGCAGGCCCGAGGTGTCTTCCGGCAGGTCCCAGCCGTAAACGCGGACGGCCGTGACCTTGCGGCCCTGCGCGGCGAGTCCGTTCAGCAGTTCGGTATTCGATTTGCCGTATTCCTGCACGGCCACGCGTTTTTCCGGGCGGCCTTCCATCGTCTGGAGGAGTTCGCGCCAGGTGTTCGGCTCGGGGACGAGGACGTCCGGGACGAGCCCGAGCTCGCGGATCGCCGCCGAGGGTTTGGGCCCGCGGACGATCAGGGTGACTTTTTTCAGCGCGGCCCGGAGATCTTCCTCCGGATAACGCGCCGCGAGCGCCTTCCACAGCATGCGCGTGCCGACGCCTGTGAGCAGAATCACGCCGTCGAAATCGCCCCGCAGCAGCGCGGCTCCGAAAGCCCCGGCCTCGGCGGCCTGCGCCTCGAGCGGAACTTCGCGCATGGAGGCGGCCACAAACGGGTCCCCGCCCTGCCTGCGGATCAGCGTTTCCATCTCGGCGCACCGCCGGCTTTCGAGCGCCAGGACCCGCAATCCATCGAATGCCATATCCGATTGTAGGCGCCGGATCCGTATGCGGGGGAGTACGCTAATCGGTGTCAGATGGCAACTGAATCTCACCTCTTTCCGGGCGCGCCTCTCTGGGGAAAACGCACCTTCGACCCTTCCGATGAAATCCTTCTCGAAGGGCCTCACAGCCGGCGATCGGAGCTGCTGCGCGCGTTCCGCATCTTCATTGAGCTGATCCGCGGTTTCCGTGCCCTGCACTTCGTGGGGCCCTGCGTCACGGTGTTCGGCTCGGCCCGGACTCCCGAAACGCACCCGCACTACCGGCTGACGCGCGAAACGGGCGCGCTGCTGGCGAAAGCGAAGTTCACGGTGATGACCGGCGGAGGGCCCGGCGTCATGGAAGCGGCCAATCGCGGCGCGAAGGACGCGGGAGGAAAGTCGATTGGCTGCAACATCAGGCTGCCGAAGGAACAGAAACCGAACCAGTACCTCGACAAATGGATCGAGTTCAAATACTTTTTCGTGCGCAAGGTGATGCTGGTGAAGTACTCGTACGGCTTTGTTGCGGCGCCGGGCGGTTTCGGCACGATGGATGAGCTGTTCGAAGTGGCGACGCTGATTCAGACCGGAAAGATCCGCAACTTTCCCGTGGTGCTGCTGGGCGTGGATTACTGGACGCCGCTCGTCGGCTTCCTGCGCGACTCCATGCTGGCCAGCGCCGCGATCGATGCGAAGGACCTCGACCACCTGACGATCACGGATTCACCGGAAGACGCGGTGAAACACATCGTGGAGGTGACCACCAACAGCCTCGGCCTGCATTACGTGCGGCGCGCGCCGAGGCGGTTCATGTTCGAGCGCGGGTTCTAGGGCTGGCCGGTTTCGACGAAGTTCCTGAGCCGCGTGAACTGATCCATCAGCACGCCATCGACGACGCTGGCCAGTTTATCGAACCCGCCGGGCCGGTACCCGCCGACCGCATAGCTGACATCGACCTTCGTGCCGTGGTCCCCGGGCGAGAGTTCGACGGCGAGGCTGCCGGTGACCCCGAGCGTCTGCATGGGCCCGAGCCCGCCGATCATCACGATCCGCTTGCCCGGTTCGAAGTAGATGATTTCGAGATGGCGCGCCGCTCCGCCATCGGGCATCTTCTCGCAGAAGCAGCCCATGGCTTTTTCCTCGATGCTGAGGTTGCGGGGATCGTGCGAAAACGTATGATCGGGACTCCACCAGCCGCCGATGTTGCGGACCAGCTTGCCGTAGACTTCGTCGGGCGGGGCGTTTACGGTGAGGCTGAATTTGATGGTGAAGCCGTTCGGAGCCGAATCCGCCACGGCTGCCTGCGCCGCCAATGGCAGGAGCAGAGAGAACAGTGCCAGAGCTTTCATGATGTCCTCCGGGTACCATAAATTCTTACATGTCTCGCTACGACGCGGTGCTGCTGTTGTCTTTCGGAGGGCCGGAAAAGAACGAGGACGTGATCCCTTTTCTCGAGAACGTTCTGCGCGGCCGCAACGTGCCGCGCGAGCGCATGCTCGAGGTCGCGGAGCACTATTATCATTTCAACGGCCGCAGCCCGCTCAACCAGCAGTGCCGGGATCTGATCGAAGCCCTGAAACAGCACGTCGATCTGCCGGTTTACTGGGGCAATCGCAACTGGCATCCGATGCTGGCCGATACCGTGCGGCAGATGAAGAACGATGGCGTGAAACGTGCCGTCGCGATTGCGACTTCGGCATTCGGTTCGTACTCCGGGTGCCGGCAGTATCAGGAAGATATCGACAAGGCCCGCGCCGCGGTCGAAGGTGCGCCCGAAATCGACAAAATTCCGCCGTTCTGGAACCACGAAGGCTTTATCGCCGCGATGGCGGATCGCGTTCACGATGCGTTGCTGAATCTGCCGGGCGCGGGCGTGGTTTACACGGCGCACAGCGTGCCGGTCGCGATGGCCGCGGCGAGCCCGTATGTCGAGCAACTGCAGGCCGCGGCGGCGAAGGTCAATGAGAGGCTGGGCCTCGGCGAAGTGGTCTTCGCCTACCAGAGCCGCAGCGGTCCGCCGACCCAGCCGTGGCTCGAACCCGATATCGGCGATTTCATTCGTTCGTACGGCGCCTGGAAGCTGATTGTTGTGCCCATCGGATTTCTCTCGGATCATATGGAAGTGCTCTACGACCTCGACCACGAAGCCGCCGGTATCGCGAAGCAGCGGGATATCGAGTTTGTGCGGGCGGCGACGGTGGGGACGCATCCGCTCTTTGTCGCCGGACTCGCCGATCTGGTGCGGCGGGCGCAGGAGCACGGCGTTACCGCCTGCCGTCCAGATTGCTGCAAACCTGCTGTGAGGCCCGGGCGATGAGACTGCTGATTCCACTTCTCACCGTTACCGCGCTTTGCCCGGCTGCGACTCTGCATGAAGCCTACAGCGCGAAAGCGGCCTACGATTACACGGCGCAGGTGGTCGGCTTCGGCGAGCGCTGGCCCGGATCGCCCGGCCATCGGAAAACGGAAGATCTGATTCATCAGGTGCTGCGCAGGGATGGCGCGACGATCGAAGCTGACGATTTCATCGCACCGAAAACCCCGCGCGGCCCGCTGCCGGTTCACAACATCATCGGTAAATTCAACGTCACCTCCGATCCGAAGCAGCCGATCTTCATCCTTGCCGGCCACTACGACACGCTCTTCAAGCCGGCCGGATTCGTGGGCGCGAACGACGGCGGGTCGAGCACGGCAATTCTGCTCGCTTTCGCCGACGCACTGGCCGGACAGAAAACGAAGATGCAGATCTGGCTGGTCTGGACCGATCTCGAGGAAGCCGTCGAGAGCTTTTTCAGGGAAGGCGACGGCCTCTACGGCAGCACCCATCTGGCGGCGAAGCTGAAGGCCAACGGCACGACAGCCAGAGTGAAGGGCTTCTTCCTGCTCGATATGATCGGCGACAAGGACCTGAGCGTGGCGCGCGAAACGACTTCCGAACGATGGCTGCAGGATTTCATCGCGGTTGCCGCCAAACAACTTGGCTACAGCCAGTACTTCTTCCAGTACGAAGCCGGGATCATCGACGATCAGGTGCCGTTTGCCAAAGCCGGCATCCCGTCAGTCGACGTTGTCGACGCGATGTACGGGCGCATGGGCCCGCAGTTTGACACCATGGGCGAGTTTCATCACGCCGTCACCGACACGATGGACAAGATCTCGCAGCGCAGCTTCGAGATCGTCGGCCGCACGATTCTGCTGACCGTCGAACTGCTGGACAAGTAGGATGTACCTGCGCCTTCAGGCGCGGCTCCCGTCTTGCAACACAAAAAGCCGCGGCTGAAGAGACTGTGTGAGAACCGCGCTCAGGGCGTTTGCTCCTGAGTAGCCGCTGAGGAAAACCGGGACAGACTCCTTTTTCGCGTTACAAAACTTCTGCGTGAGAGCCGGGACGGCGCGAAAAAGGTTGT
>DASPQQ010000077.1:0-8382 GCA_035624885.1 Bryobacteraceae bacterium
CAGTTCGGCTCGCGCCCGTGGCAACAATCGGGCATTCTGGTGTATGTCCATTCGGTCTCCTCCAAAGGGCCTAAGGTTTGGTCACCTATCAGCTTCTCTGGTTCAGACCGAGTGGACAACCTCCTGAGACTTCACAACTAGCGGTGAAGCCTGTAAAGTTCGAGGCTGGTGGAATCGAGCCAGACCGACAGCGGGATATGCGCAGCCAGGATGTCGCCGATCAGGGTGCCGAGCCAGGTAATGACCTTGGAGAGCTTCTTCATGTTTCTGACTCCTTCGCCGTATAAGGTGAGGCGGAGCCGGAAATTGTTACAGAATAGTTAAAGAACGGCTTCGAGCCGGCGGCGCAGTTCGTTGACTTCTTCGCGCAGCTGGCTGACTTCGGCTTCGAGCGCGGCGAGGCGATCGGGGCCCGGCGCGTGGGCCGGAGCCGCGGCGGATGCGATGTCGACGGCGCCGGCGAGCGTCTGGGCGTAACGGGGTTCTTTCATGCCGGGCGCGGGGTCGAGGCGCTGGACCAGGGGGCCGCCGGAATAGTCGATCATCCTGCGGACGACGGTTTCGGTTTCGTCGAGGTCGGACCAGTCATAGGTACGTTCCGAGCGGCCTTTGATTTCGCCGAGCGTCTGCGGGCCACGCAGGGCGAGAACGCAGATGACGGCGGTTTCGCGACGGCCGAGATTCAGTTTTTCGGTGAAGCGCTGGGCGTATTTGGTGACGCGGCCTCCGCCGGTGATGGAAGCCGCGAAGCCGCGGAGTTTGAGGCCTTCGATGGCGGTGAGGACGTCGCTCTCCTCGTATTCGGTGACGGGCCAGCGGTTGGATTTCTGGTTGCAGGCGGCGACGAGCGCGTTGAGCGTCATCGGGTAGTACTCGGGAGTGGTGTTCTCCTTTTCAATGAGCGTGCCGAGGACGCGCAGTTCGACTGGATTGAGGGGTTCCGCCATCAGAACTACTTTGCCAGAACTCGTTCCGCCATGGCGAATTTCAGCTTCTCGATGCCCTGCCCGGTGGCGCTCGAAATTTCGAAGAACGGCAAGTTGCGCACGACGGCGAGGGCGCGGAGCCTTTCGAGATTCTCCGGGCTGTATGCCACGTCCATTTTGCTGGCGGCGACGAGCATGGGCCGGCGGGCGAGTTCCTCATCGAAGCTCGCGAGTTCCGTCATGAGCGTTTCGAAATCGTGGACGGGATCGCGGCCGGTTTCCGACATGTCGACGAGATGCACGAGGATTTTGGTGCGTTCGATGTGGCGCAGGAACTGGATGCCGAGGCCGCGGCCTTCATGCGCGCCTTCGATGATGCCGGGGATATCGGCGACGACGAAGGAGCGATGGTCCGGCATCTCGACCACGCCGAGGTTGGGTTCGAGCGTGGTGAACGGGTAGTCGGCGATCTTCGGTTTGGCGGCGGAGATGCGGGAGATCAGCGTCGATTTGCCGGCGTTCGGATAGCCGACGAGACCGACATCGGCGAGCAGCTTGAGTTTGAGCTGAAGCTTGTGGAATTCGCCGGGTTTGCCGGGTTCGTGTTCGGTCGGGGCCTGATGGGTGGAAGTGGCGAAGCGGGCGTTGCCGCGTCCGCCGCGTCCGCCTTTGGCCGCGATCCATTGCTGGCCGTCTGCGGTGAAATCGAAGAGCTGTTCGCCGGTTTCGTCGTCGGAAACGACAGTGCCGACCGGGACCTGCACGACGAGGTCTTCGCCATCGCGGCCGGTGCGGTTACTGCCTTCGCCGTGGCCGCCGCGCTGGGCGGTGTATTCGGGATTGAAGCGGAAGTGGAGGAGCGTGTTGCGGTGGATGGTCGCGACCATGACGACGTCGCCGCCGCGGCCGCCATCGCCGCCGGATGGGCCGCCGCGCGGGACGTATTTTTCGCGGCGGAAGGCGAGACAGCCGTTGCCGCCGTCGCCGGCTTTTACCGTAATTCGTACTTCATCGACAAGCATGAAAAAAGCCGCTGACTCGAAAGCGAATCAGCGGCCGGACTCCTTTGGAAACTGCGACGGGTTACGCGACGCTCTTGACGCTGACGTACTTGCCCATGCTGCCGCGGTCCTTGAATTCGACCACGCCGGTGACTTTGGCGAACAGGGTGTCATCCTTGCCCCAGCCGACGTTTTCGCCGGGCTTGATGCGGGTGCCGCGCTGGCGCACGATGATGGAACCGCCGGGGACGAGCTGGCCGCCGAAGACCTTCACGCCGAGCCGCTGGGCGTTGGAATCGCGCCCGTTTTTGGAACTGCCTAAACCTTTTTTATGTGCCATGACTGAATTTCACCGGGGGCGAATTACGCCACGATGTCGCGGATGCGAACCTCCGTATAGTGCTGGCGATGGCCCTGCGTGCGCTTGTACTGCTTCTTGCGCTTGAACTTGAAGACCAGAATCTTGTCGTCCCGATCCTGCGCGGAAACGGTGGCATTGACGCGGGAGTTGCCGAGGGCGTCGCCGGTGACCAGATCGCCACCATCCTTGAAGAGCGCGAGAACTTTGCCGAGAGCGATCTCGGCGCCAACTTCGCCGGCCAGTTTGGGAACGCGGATCACGTCGCCAGGGGCGACGCGAAACTGCTTTCCGCCGGTTTCAACGATTGCGTGCATGGGAATTGAACCTTTTCGCGAAAACGGGCTTTCGGCCGCACGTATGCGCTATGGCCGGAAGCCACGAAATCTCAGTATATTACATACAAGACGGGGACGGCAAGGCAGCCCGGAACTCCGCGTCTTAATCCCACGCTTATTAAATCCGTGTCATTCTTCTCTTCAGCCGGCAGTTTGGTTGGTTTCCTGTTTGCGGCGGGCAGCCGGAGTGAGCTTTGAAAAAGACCATGGCACAGTTTCGAGTGGTCTGGGCACCGGTGGTGGTGGCGGCGCTCGTCTGCGCCCTTGCGGGCGGCTGCGCGCGTTCGGCCGGGAGGCACCGCGATCGCATCTACCGGATCGGCTACAGCGAAGATTTCCCGTGGGACTTCACGGGCGCCGACGGGAAGCCCGCGGGACTTTCCGTCGATCTGGTGCGCGAGGCGGCGCGGCGGCGGGGCATTCAGCTCGCGTGGACCTTTGACCAGGACGCCCTCGGGGCAATCACCAATGGGAAGGCGGACCTCTGGGTTCAGCTCACGATGCGGCCGGAACGCCGGGGCATCATGCACATCACCGAGCCGTTTCTCACGACCGAATCCACTCTGATCGTGCCCGCGGACTCGCAGATCCGGTCCTTCCCGGATCTGCGGCGCAGCCGGATCGCCGGACTCAACCTCGACGCGATTCGCCGGCGGCTGCGGCAAGCGCTTCCGGAATGCACTTTTGTACCGGTAGACGACCCACGCGAGGCGATCCGGGCCGTTTCCGACGGCCGGGCCGACGCGGCGTTTCTCGACCAGTTCACGGCCTCGGCGGTGCTGCTGGTGGCGGGGAACACGCAATCGCTGCGCATGTTCACGTCCGGCCTGCCGCGCGTGATGTTCGGGGTGGGCAGCACGTTCGAGGCGCAGAACGTCGCCGACGAGGTTCGCGACGAAATGCGCAGCATGTCGCGCGACGGCACGGTGCAGCAGATCGCGCAGCGCTGGGGGACGTTTGCGACGACCGACGAAATCAATGACGTCGAACGGGAACACTCGCAGAACCGGGTGCTGTGGGCAATCGTGGCCGGGCTGTCGATTCTCACGGTGCTGGCCGGAGTTCTCGCCTGGCGGCTGCGGGTGCAGCAGCGGATCACCAGAGCCCGCGAACGGGCGCTGCGGATGAGCGAGGAACGCTGGCAACTGGCGGTGAAGAGCACGAGCGACGGCATCTGGGACTACAATCCGCTGACCGACGAGGTCTTTTATTCGGATCGCTACCAGGAAATGCTCGGGTATTCTCCCGGCGAGTTCCCGAACAGCCCCGCGGCCTGGAGAGAGCAGATACATCCGGATGACGTGGAATGGGTGTCGAAAATCCTCGACGATCACATGGCCGGAAAAACCCCGTTTTACCGCGCCGAATACCGGATGCGCACGAAATCCGGCGATTACCGCTGGATTCTTTCGCGCGGCACGGCGCTGCGGGATGCGGAGGGAAAGGCGATACGGTTCACGGGCCAGCATACGGACATCACCGAGCAGCGGCTGGCCGAAGCGGCATTGCTCGAGGCGGAAAGGCAATACCGGGAGATCTTCGACTCCGCCATCGAAGGGATTTTCCGGGCGACGCCGAACGGCCGAGCGCTGACGGTCAACGCGAGCTTCGCCCGCATCCTCGGTTACGAATCGCCGGCCGAGATCGAGGCTATGCCCCCGGAGCAGCGCAGACGGGATTTGTGGTTCGATGCCCGCGAGCGGGAAGCGGTTACTGCCCTGATGGACACTTCCACTCACGGTGAGGTTCTGAAAGGCGAATGCCGGCTGCGGAGGAAGGATGGCAGTCCGGTGTGGGTTTCCTTCTCGGCGCGCGCCATTGTGGACGCCGAGGGCCGGACGCGCCACTTCGAAGGATTCATCGACGACCTCACCGAGCGCCGGGCGACTGAAGAGGCGCTGCGCAGAGCCGAGGCGCAATATCGCCTCGTTTCGGAGAATATTTCCGATTTCATCTGGATTGCGGACACCGAGACGCGGCGCTATCTCTACGTCAGCCCGTCGGTTGAGCGGCTGCTGGGTTATGAAGCCGGGGAGATGATGACGCGCGTGGCGCTTGAACCCGAGAGCGCGAGGAGCTGCGGGGACGCGGCTCCGTTCCGGCCGGACCGGATCGCCGAGTTCATGCGCGGCTCGCGGCAGAGCTATGCCGACGAAGTCGAACTGCGCCGGCGCGACGGTTCCGCATTCCAGGCCGAGATCACCTTCCGGTATCTCCTGAATCCGGAAACCGGGCACATCGAGATGTACGGCGTGACGCGCGACGTGAGCGAGCGCCGGCGCGTACAGAATGAACTGGCCGCCACGAATCTGCGGCTGCGCATGGCGCTGGCTTCCGCACGGCTGGGAACGTGGGACCGGGATCTCGAAACGGGCACCGCGGTGTGGGACGACCGGATGTACGAGATGTTCGGGGTCACGGGGGACAGCAGTGTGGACGGGGCCGCGCTGTGGCGGAACGCGGTCCATCCGGACGACCTCGCGCCAACGCTGGAATCGCTCGAGGCGGCGGTGCGCGGCGAGCGGAAGTTCGACGTGGAGTACCGGATTGTGCGGCCCGACGGCACGATCCGGCACCTGCGGGGCGAAGGGATCGTGCTGCGGGACAGTCAGGGCAAGGCGCTGCGCGTGATCGGCCTCAACCGCGACGTCACGGAGCAGAAGCAGGCGGAAGAAGAACGGGCGAGGCTGGAGAACCAGCTGGCGCAGGCGCAGAAGATGGAGTCGATCGGACGATTCGCCGGCGGAGTGGCGCACGACTTCAACAATCTTCTGACCGTGATCAACGGCCAGAGCCAGATGGCGCTCGAGACGCTGCCGGCCGGCGAGGAGGTGCTCCGCCACCGGCTGGAGGGGATCTACAAAGCCGGAGAGCGCGCCGCCCAGCTGACGCGCCAGTTGCTGGCCTTCAGCCGCAAGCAGATGCTCGAGCCGCGCGTGCTGGACCTCAACGGCGTGGTGGCGGGAATGAAGTCCCTGCTGCAGCGGATGGTGACGGAGGATGTGCAGATTCAGATTGCGCTCAACGCGGAGCCGTTGCCGGTGAGGGCCGACCTGCACCAGTTCGAGCAGGTGATCATGAATCTGGCGGTGAATGCGCGGCAGGCGATGCCGCGCGGCGGAAGGCTGCTGATCGAGACGGCTCTTTTGACGAGAGGCCGCGATCCGCAGAAGTACGCGATGCTGGCGGTGAGCGATACCGGGACGGGCATGGACGCGGCCACGCGCGAGCGCATCTTCGAGCCCTTCTTCACGACCAAGGGTCCGGAAGGGACGGGTCTGGGGCTCTCGATGGTGCAGGGAATCGTGGAGCAGAGCGGCGGCGAGATTGAGGTGTCGAGCCAGCCGGAGCTCGGGACCACATTCCGGATTTATCTTCCGGCGCTGGCCGGTCTCGAGTCGGCCGGTTCCGCACCGGAACCGGAACAGCAGGCGCGGGGCAGCGAAAAGGTGCTGCTGGTGGAGGACCAGGAGGAAGTGCGCGAGTTCCTCGGCGATGCGCTGAAGAAACAGGGCTATTCGGTAATGGCGGCCTCCGGCGGCGAGGAAGCGCTGGCGCTGTGCGAGCGCGAAGGAGGGCGCATCGATCTGCTGCTGACCGATGTGGTGATGCCGAACATGAGCGGCGCTCAACTGGCGGCGAAGCTGACGGGGAAGTATCCACGGGTGCGGGTTCTCTACATGTCCGGATTCACCGGCAGGATCATTGAGCGCCATGGCCTGGCCCCGGGCGCCGGTTTCATCCAGAAGCCGTTCAGCCCGGACCAGCTCTCGAAGAAGATCCGCGAGGTGCTGGAATCGCCGGTTTCGACGGCGCCGGTGCCGTAATCCCGCCGGATCGTTTCCGCGCTTCCCGCGGGGCCACGCGTATCAGCCAGAACGGACCTGGCAGTTGATATAGAATCGATACCAATCATGAGCCACATTACGCGTCGTACTCTTCTGCAGTCGATTCCCGCGATGGCCGTTGCCTCGCGCCTGAAAGCGCAAACCAGAGGGCAGTTGCCGGTGGTGGCGCTGAGCCACGCCACGCTGACCGTAGCCGACGTGAAACGGTCGGTCGATTTCTATCAGGGCCTGTTCGGCATGGGGATCACGGCGCGGCAGGGAACGTCGCCATCGCTGCAGATCGGCTCGGGTATCGAGTTCCTGTTCTTTGCCGGCGGCGGGGCCAATGCGAAGCCGGGCATCGGCCATCTTTGCATGACGATGAACCACTTCGTGCTCCCCGACGTGCTGAAGACGCTCGAAGCAAGCGGCGTCAGCAAGGCGGAAGGCGGGCCGGGCGGCATCGCGGGCGGGCCGATGAAGTACCGCGTCCGCATGCGTCCGGAGAACCTCGGCGGCGCGAAGAACGGAACGGCGGAGCTGTACATCGGCGATCCGGACGGGCTGGCGATTCAGTTGCAGGATGCGACGTACTGCGGCGGCGGCGGCGATCTGGGCGAGATCTGCTATGCGAAGCCCGAGCCGGCGCCTTCCAAAGGCCTGCTGCAGGTGGAGGACCTGAGCCACTTCACGCTCAGCGTGAAGGATGTGGCGGCGAGCCAGAAGTTCTATCAGGACCTCTTCAAAATGCCGATCCAGGCGCACCAGGGTCCGACGCCTCTGCTGGCGGCCGGCACGAACGGGCAGTTCCTGACGCTGGCTCCGGCGGGGAACCGGGCGCCCGAGATCAATCATCTCTGCATGCGGATGAAGAATTTCAGTCAGGAGCGGGTCTTCAAGGCGCTGTCGGATTACGGGCTGAAGCCGCGCCAGGGCCAGGGACCGGCGGGTCCGCTGCAGTATTACGTTTCGATGCGGATGCCGAATCGCGGCGGCGCGCCGAACGGGACGGCGGAGCTTTACTTCACCGATCCGGACGGAGTCCTGATCCAGTTACAGGACATGTCCTACTGCGGCGGCAGCGGGACGATGGGCGAAGTCTGCGACGGCAAATAACTACTGACTGGGCGGCTTCTCGCCCTTCCTGCGGACTTCGATATTCAGACGCTTGATCTTCTGATTGAGCGTGGAGAGCGGAACGCGGAGCGCTTCGGCGGCTTCGGTCTGGCTCCAGTTCACGCGTTCGAGCGCCTCGACGATGGTGCGGCGCTCGAAATCGGCCACGATTTCAAACAGCGACGCGTCGGGCGGCAGCTTGTCGTTTTCACTCCTGCGCAGGCGGATGCCGCCCGCGTGCAGCAGCGTATCGGGCAGCACGTCGAGGGGGATGACGGCGGTTGAAGCCAGGACGACGGCGCGCTCGACCACGTTTTCGAGCTCGCGCACATTGCCCGGCCAGGTGTGATCCATCAGCAACTGCATGGCTTCCGGTTCGAAACGGAGAACGGGGTGGCTCTCGGCGTCCAGAAACTTGTCGTTTTCCCGGCTGAATTTATCGATGAAATGCTGGACGAGAAGCGGGATGTCTTCGCGGCGCTCGCGCAACGGAGGCAGATTGATTTCAATCACGTTGAGCCTGTAATAGAGATCTTCACGAAACTTCTTTTCCTCCACCATCTTTCGCAGATCCGCGTTGGTGGCCGCGAGGATTCGGACGTCCACTTTGATGACCTCGTTCGATCCGAGAGGAGTGAACTCCTTCTCCTGGATGACGCGCAGCAACTTGGCCTGCGTTTCAGGACCGATCGTGCCGATTTCATCGAAAAAGATCGTGCCCTTGTGGGCCACTTCGAATGCGCCCTTCCTGTTGTTGATGGCGGTGGTAAACGCGCCTTTCACGTGGCCGAAGAGCGTGGATTCGAGAAGGTCCGC